>JAAZBY010000056.1 GCA_012513595.1 Chloroflexota bacterium | reverse complement strand
TCCTCGCCAGGATCGGGGTCACCCTGCAGGAACCTGCCGCGTCGGCTCCCGCCGGCTAGCTGGCCGCGACGCTTCAGCAGAAAGCAAGGAGAGACCGATGGTCTCTCCTTGCTGGTATGATGCGGTCGCGCCGACGTGGCCCCGCGGGCTAGGGCGTCGGGACGGCCGACTGTGCCTCCGCAGGGGTCTGCGTCTCGGCAGGCGTCGGCTCCTCAGTAGGTGGCGGGAGGGTGGCCGAGGGGATCTCGCTGGGCGTGGCCGACGGCAACGCCGCCGGGACGTACCCGAAGCGGATAAGCGCCTGCTGGCCCCGCTCATAGTACTCCACGACCACTTCGTGCTCGGTCTCGTCCAGGATGACCTCGCCCTCGTAGAGCGCCTGGCCGCCGTCGCGCCACTGGTCGATCACCAGGCTGCCGTTCACGAGCACACGCACCCCGTCGTCGGCCAGCGCCCAGAAGCGATAGCGCCCACGCTCCAGGCGGATGCGCCGCGTCCAGCGCACGGAAAAGTTGTCTACAGGGAGCTGCACTTCCGGCGCGCCCAGGCCCCAGTCAAAGTCGATGCCCTGATCGTCGCGCGAGAAGGCCGGGCGGCCGGCCAGGTCGGGGTTGGCATAATAGTCGCCGCGCCAGAAGGCGAACTGGTCGATCACCTGCCACCATACGTGCAGCGCCGCAGCGCCTGACCTACCCACGTACTCGACGCGCACCTGGTGCAGGCCAGCCTCCAGCCATACGTGGCCCATCTCCTTGCCCGGCATGCCGCCCTGCCAGGCGTCGAGCACCAGGATGCCATCTACCCACACGCGCACACCGTCGTCAGCCGTGGCGATGATGCGATGCGGCCCCTCGGCGGTCACCAGGGAGCGCGTCCAGCGCACCGAGAACTGGTCCGCGGGCAGGCCCGGGGCAGGCGCCTCCGCGCCCCAGTCAAAGTGCAGGTCCGCATCGTTGCGTACCAAGGCGGGCGCCCCGCTCAGGGTCGGGTTGCCATAGTACTCCCCCTTCCAATCGGGAAAGTCGCCCTGCTTCTCCCACCAGACGCGCACGCTGGCGTTGCCGATGCCCTCCCGGTACTCGACGCGTAGGGCACGCATGCCGGCGGCGAGCTCCACCGAGGCTTGCACGAGGGTGCCAGGAGTCCCTTCCCAGGCATCCAGGATCCGCTCGTTGTCCACATACACGCGCACGCCGTCGTCAGCGCTGGCGTAGAACTGGTAGAGCCCCCCTTCCAGCGAACGACGCGTCGTCCAGCGGACGGAAAAGTTGTCCGCAGGGACGCCGGAGAGCGGCGCCCCGCTGCCCCAGTCAAAGTCGATCGTCACATCGTCGCGCACGGCGACGGGCGCGCCGCGCAGCTCCGCATTGGCAAAGTACTCGCCCTCCCAGGCCGCCATGGCGCCGCGCGTCGGCGTTACAGTCGGTTCACCGGTGCTCTCCGGGGTGGCGCTGGAGGTTGGCGAAACCGAGGCAGTAGGCGTCGGGGTGCCCGCCTCCGTGACGATAACGATACGCTCAGCGACGAGGCGCCCCAGCGCATCGAGGTCCCCCTCGACGAAGAGCGTCTGGCCGGGGGCGATCTCCTCGGCGGTCGCGGCCAGGCCGCCCTCGCGCTCCACATGCACCCCTTCGAGGATGATCACCTGCTCCACATCCCCCTCGATCGGGGTCATGACGACGATGAGCGCCCCGGGCGAGTACTCACGCACCACGCCCGCCGCGCTGTGGGCATAGTGCGCAGGCGTGTGGGCGGGCAGGGCGGTCCAGGTGGGCGCCGCGGTGCCCTGTGCCCGTCTCGACGGCATCAGGCGGTCCCGGGCGACGCCGACATACACAATCACTCCCAGCCCGGCCGTAAAGAGGGCGATGGCCAGGACGATGACGAGCGTTTTCCTCCACATCCTCATACTGCGTAGCCTCGGCTTCATGGTGGTCGGGTAGGTGGCTGCCGGGCGCCCCGCGGGCCGTCCCGGGCGCCCCGTCGCCCGATCATAGCATAGCGCCCCCCGGTCGCCAATAGCAGCGGCGCCGAGGCCACGCTCGTTGCCGCGGACCCTACACCCGCCGCGCCGTTTCCGCTATAATGCCCCCCACAGCCCCTGTCGCGGAGAACCCCATGCCCACGATGGATCGCTCACACCCATACCCGCCCAGCCTGCGCGGCGCCATTCTGGCCATGCTGTGCGGCGTGGCGGCCGTGGTCCTGCTGGTCGGGGGATTCGCGTGGGCCTTTGAGGCACACTACCGCAATCGCATCTTCCCCGGGGTTGACGTCCTGGGCGTGCCCCTCGGCGGCCTGACCACTCTCGAGGCACACCAGCGCCTGGAAGGAAGCCTCGAACCGAGCCGCCTCCCTTACGTCTCTCTGGCCACGGCGGACGAGGAGTGGTTGCTCTCCACGTCGGCCCTGGGTGGGCGGCTGGCGCTGGACGAGGCGGCCCGCGCCGCCCGGGCCGTCGGCCGCAGCGGCATCTTCCGCCGAGACGTGCTGGCCCGCCTGCGGGCCCTCTGGTACGGCTATACCGTGGTCCCCCCTCTGGAGGTCGAACCTGGGGGGGCGCTCACGGCGCTCCGGCAGGTCGCCAGGCAGGTCGGGCAGCCGGCGCAGAACGCCCAGCTATGGGTGGCCGGCCTGCAGGCCCGCACCGGCCCGGCGGAGGCGGGGCACGACCTCGACATCGCCGCCACGCGCGAGCGCATCCGGGCGGCCGTGTCGGCCCGGCTGGGGGAGTCCCGCTGGTACGGCGTTTCGCGGCTGGCCCGGTTGTGGCGCAACGAGCCACTCGTCCCGCCGACGTATGCCGAGCCGGTACCTGTCGCCTTGGCATTCCGAGAGATCGCCCCGCGCCTCACCGAGGTGGCCGGCGCGGCGGACGATGTCACCCGCATCCTCCACACGCCCATCACCCTTACCGCCGCCCTGCCGGAGAACGCCGCGGACGGCACGCTCCGCACGGTGCAGCGCACCTGGGCCATCGACCAGGCCACACTGTCTACCTGGTTGGCGCTCGAACAGCGTGCGGATGAGGAGGGCGCGCAGCTCGCGGTGACGGTAGATCGCGAGCGGATCGCCGCCTACGTCGAAGCCTTTGCCGCGGCGTTAGGCCGCCCACCCCGCGAGGCCCGCTTCGACTATGATCCGGGCGCTCCACTCCTCACCGCTCTGGCCCCCGGCCAGTACGGCTGGACCCTGGACGTCGCCGAAGCTACCGAGCGCATCGCCGCGGCCTGCACCAGCAGCGGGGATCGCCAGGTAGAGTTGCCGGTACGCACCATCGCCCCGCGCGTGACCCGCCAGGACCTCGAGGCGCTCATGCCCCTGAGCCTAATAAGCACGGGAGAGACAGGCTTTGCCGGCTCCACCCCCGACCGGTTGCAGAACATCCGCGCCGCCACCGCCCGCTTTCACGGCCTGCTGGTACCCGGCGGGGCCACCTTTTCCTTTCTTGACCATCTGGGCCCCGTGACGGTGGCCAACGGCTACAGCCAGGCGTGGATCATCCTCGGTCAGCGCACCGTCCTGGGCCCGGGCGGCGGAGTCTGCCAAGTGAGCACTACCTGCTTCCGGGCGGCCTTCTACGGCGGCTATCCGTTCGAGGAGCGCTGGGCCCATGCCTATCGCGTGAGCTGGTACGAGCCGCCCCTGGGGCTCGACGCGGCCGTCTATTCGCCGGGCACCGACATGAAGTTCCGCAACGACACCGACACGCCCATCCTGATCATTACCGAGATCGACGAAGTGGCCGCCAAGCTCTACTTTCGCTTCTACGGCGCCCCGCGGGCACGAGAGGTATCTCTGGAAGGACCCATCGCGACGCGGTCGGTCCCGGCCGGCCCGGCCATCGTCACCCCGGACGCCTCGCTGCCGCCGGGAGTGCGCGTCCTCGACGAGTCGGCCCATGATGGGATCGATGTGACCGTCACCCGGGTGATCAGCGCGAACGGCCAGACTACCCGGGAAGAGATCATCAGCCAGTACGCTCCCTGGCCCGCGCGCTACCGCGTGGGCCCGGCGCAGTAGAAAGGAGGCCCGCCATGACGCTGCAGCTAGGGCTGGTGGGGCTGCCCAACGTCGGCAAGTCCACCCTGTTCAACGCCCTGACCCAGGCCGGCGCCGCGGTGGCCAACTATCCCTTTACCACCATCGAGCCGAACATCGGCGTGGTCCCCGTGCCCGACGCACGCCTTGACGCGCTGGCCGCGCTCATCCAGCCCGACAAGGTGGTCCCAGCCACCCTGCGGGTCGTCGACATCGCCGGCCTGGTGCGGGGGGCCAGCCAGGGTGAGGGCCTGGGCAACGAGTTTCTGTCGCACATCCGTGCCGTAGATGCTATCGCCATGGTCGTGCGCTGCTTTGTGGACGAGCAGGTTCCCCACGTGACCGCCGCGCTGCATCCGGTCGACGACATGGAGACCGTAGACCTGGAGCTCATGCTGTCCGATCTGCAGATCCTCGACAGGCACCTGGAGCGGCTGCAGAGCCGGGCCAAGGCCAATCCGCGCGAGTTCGCCGAGGAGCTGGCCCTGGTGGAGCGCGTCATGGCCGGGCTGCGCCAGGGCATGCCCCTGCGCAGACAGGGGCTGACCGCCGAGGACCAGTACCTCCTCCGTGAGGTGGCTTTGCTGACCAACAAGCCGCTTCTCTACGTGGCCAACGTGGCTGAAGACGCGCTCCCCGGCGGGGGACCACTGGCCGAAGCCGTGCGCGCCCGAGCCGAGGAGGAGGGTGCCGAGGTGATCACCCTGTGCGCCCAGACGGAAGCCGAGATCGCCGACTGGCCCCCCGAGGAGGCGCGGGGCTACCTGGCCGCGCTGGGGCTGGAAGAGCCGGGCCTCTACCGCTTTGTGCGCGCGGGCTACCGCCTGCTTGACTATGTCTCCTTCTTTACCGTCACCGGGGGTAAGGAAGTGCGCGCCTGGACGCTGCACCGCGGCAAGACCGCCTGGGATGCCGCGGGGGAAGTCCACACCGATCTGCAACGGGGCTTTATCCGCGCGGAGGTCATCGGCTGGGAGGCCCTGGTCGCGGCGGGGTCGTTCGCCCGCGCCCGAGATACGGGGCGCCTGACCGTCGAGGGCCGCGACTATGTCGTCCGCGATGGAGACGTGCTGCACATCCGCTTCGCCGTGTAGCGAAAAGGCCCAGCAAGGGCTGGACGCCACCAGCCTCTGCCGGACCTCTGCGATGGGCACGTGGACCCCTCAGGAGCCCGCGCCGCCCTGTTCGACTGCCGGGGGTAGGGGGGTCACTTCGGGGCCAGGCTCCTCGGCGCCGACCGGCGTTTCGCTGGCCGCCGGCGTGAGCATCTGCATGAACATCTCAGAAAGGGCATCGGTGTCGATCTTGGGCTTGGTCAGCCACAGGCTGAAAGCCACAGCCAGCGCCGCCACCAGGAGGGCAATCCAGATCGGCGAGCGTTCCCCTCGGGGCCGCGCTGCCGGCAGCGGCTGGCCAGGCGAGCTGGGCGACGTCGCGGGGCGGCGAGAACCCGTCAGCCCCACCCCCGAGATCGGCGACAGCCCGGGCATCATGATCACGGCAAAGGGCACTTCTTCCTTGACTCTGCCGCGTGCCACGCGCGAGAGCCTGGCCGCCACCGCCGTGGGATCCTGCGACTGGCGCAGAATCCGCGGGAGGACCCTGCCGACCACCGAGGGCACCCGTCGCAGCCCGAGCACTACCGAATCTCCCAGCGTCAGGCGCACCTTGATGCTGCGCACCCTCAGGGCGCCGGCCGGCTCCCGGCTGGCGTGGACGCCGGGAATGGGCAGCTCCGCCCGGAACGAGTGCTCGTCCAGCGGGTGTGAAACCGTTCCAGAGCGATACTGGTAGACGTCTCCCTCATCGGTCGCCACGACGTGAAGGCTCAGGTCATGCACGACGACGGCCACGTGGATCTGACCCGTCAGCCCGTGGTCACTGTGGGCAAAGGCCATGGCCGACTGCAGCGTGGGGATGATGTCGTACGAGGTGTTGCCATAGTAATGGAGGGCAAACCGCTTGAGGAGGTCGCGATCGGTGTCCGGCGTCGCCAGGAGGTAGAGGCGCCCCTTGCGTCCCTCCATCACCGGGTCCTGGCAGAACGGGCCTCCCTGCTGCGTGGCTACCTGGGGCTGGTTAGCCTGCCCATAGATCGGGAGCCGCAGGTTGTGCGTTGTAGAGTTGATCATAGTCGTGTCTGCCGGTATCGCCATCCGGCTGCGCGGCCGGTCTGAGGGATCTGCAGTCGAGGGGCTTCCCGCCCAGGGTCCAGTATATACGGCGCACGTCGCCCGCGCAACTGGCCCACCGTCATACCGTCGCGAGGCCGGCGCGACCCTGCGGAGCCCGCTGCGTAATGTATGGGAAGGGCAGACGTCAGCCAGGCGCCGGGCACCAGGACGGGCACGGCGCACCGTGGAGGGCTACAGACCATGTTCGACAGAATCGCGCGCAGGCTGTACCGTTTCGTACGGCTGGACCCCAGCGTGTACCGAGAGATTGCCGCCGATGGGCGCGCCACGCGGGAGGCCGCGCTCATCGCTCTGGTAGTATCGCTGACCATCGCCCTCGGCGGGCTCATGCCGCTGCTCCGCGGGCAGCCCACCCAGTTTGTGTTGCGTCTGGCGACCAGTCTCCTGTTGGGCTGGCTGCTGTGGAGTGGCGCCGCCAAGGTGCTGGGCACCGTCCTGTACCAGAGCGCCAGCCCCCTGCTGCCGGTGGCGCGCGTCTTGGGCTACGCCATGGCTCCCCAGGTGCTGGCAGTGTTCGGGTTCCTGGACTGCCTGGGCCTCGGCCTGCGCGCGGTGGGATGGGTGCTATCGATCTTCTTCGGCTTCCACGCCGTTCGTGAGGTGATGGGGCTGCGCAGCGAGTCGGCCGTGGTAACGATCACGGCCAGCACGCTGATCGTGGTCGGCGTGTACATGGTGGTGGTGCGGCTCGTGCTCTAGCCGGGGATCGGCCAAGGGATTGGCCGAACAGGGCGGAGGGGTGGCGCCTAAGAGCGGGAGACGAGACTCGAACTCGCGACAACCTGCTTGGAAGGCAGGAGCTCTGCCAACTGAGCTACTCCCGCACTGGTCGGGGTGAGAGGACTTGAACCTCCGACTTCAGCGTCCCAAACGCTGCGCGCTACCAAGCTGCGCCACACCCCGCCAACGCCAGTATATGCCAAAGGCTGGTTGCGTCAAGGTAAGGCCGGCCTGGCCAGCCACCGCATACCTGTGCCTTTCGGGCCCTTTTGTGCCCCACGCCGGCCCAAGACCGAGAACCCATCGCCGCGGCCGCCCGCCGTGGCCCCACATCTGGCTTCGCTGCCCCCCTGGCTGGCGGCTTGGCGCCAGATCGCCTTGATGCTACAATGCCCTACGGTCGGCCTCACCCTGCCGCGCAGCGCGGGCGGGGCCCGCTCGCCAGAGCACCTGCAGCCCGATACTCACGCTCTGGCCCCGCCAAGTGGAAGGCAGCCCACGAGACCCCATGACTGACGCAGCCAGGTACCTGCCTCTCATTGCATTGTCCGTACCCCTGGTTGGCGCCGTGCTCCTGGCGCTATGGCCGGCCGGTGCCCCCTATCAGAGGGCACGTCTCCCCCTGGCAGCGGCCTGCCTCGTCCTGAGCTTCATGGCGCTCATCGTCGGCGGCCTGGGGCGCACGACAGTCACGCAGGTACCGTTCTGGGGGGCCCCCTTTGCCGTCGGGCGGTACTTGGCCTTCAGCCTCGATCACCTCTCCCTGTGGTTCTGCCTGCTCTTGGTAAGCAGCCTGATCGCCGTAAGCGCCCTGCAGGACGGCCTCCCCAGCGGCAGCGAAGGGGCCGTTGCCATCCTATTTGTCGCCGGCACCGGCGTCGCCGTGCTGGTGTCGGCCAACATGGTCACGCTTTGCCTGGCCTGGGTACTGCTGGATGGCGGCCTGCTCTGGATCGACGCCCGGCGCGCCTCGCGCTCGAGCACAGTCTACGCGGTGCGCAACCTCGTGCTGCGCACCCTGGCGACGATCGCCCTGGTGGCCGCCACGGTGTTGGTGCTCGCCGATCAGGGCGACGTGCCCATTCCCCTGGCCGTCGCCAAGGGGCCCTCACGGTACATGCTCATGACGGCGGCCCTGCTGCGCCTGGGGCTCTACCCGTTGCCGGGGGGCCTGCAGCGCACCTGGCTCGCTTACCTCGTGGCGGTCTGCGCGGGCGGATACCTGTGGCTGCGCCTGGCCACCCTGTCCACGGCGGCGCTGCCGGCCGGATCCTGGCTGGTCCCGGCGACGGGCATCGTTCTCGCCGCCACCGCACTTCTGGCCGCCACCGGCGGCAGTGATGCGCCCCTGTCGGCCTATGTGATCTCCCATTGGCTGGCGCTCTTGGTGTTGGCGCCGCTGATTGACGTGCGTGGGGGGGTGGCGGTAGGGCTGGCCGTCCTGCTGAACGCCGCCCTGGCCATGGTGCCGCTGGCAGCCGTGGAGCGTCTGGAAGCCCGCCCGGAACGCTGGTGGCGGCTGCCCGCGGCCGCACAACTGGCCTCGCTGGGCGGCGGACCGCTGACAGTTGGCTTTCTCGCCCGCTGGGAGTTCCTGCGCAGCGCCTGGAGCTTGGGCTATCCTGGCTTGTTCATCATCTCGGTTGTGTCGTTTGCTCTGGTGTCGGTGCCCGTCTGGCGGCAGCTGGGCATCCTGCGGGCATGGTCAGCCCCCGCCGACCCAGAGCCGGCGGCCCAGGGCGCCCGGTTCGCCTGGCTGCGGGCCCTGGCTGGCTCCTATCTGCCGGCGGCGGCGCTGATAGCCGCTGGCTCGGTGCCCTGGCTGCTGCGCAACACGCAGTCAAAGCTGATCGGGCAGGTTTCACTGCCGCTGGCTGAAGGGCTCGCGGCGGTCAGCTGGAACGGCGCGCCGATCTACGCGGCCGTCGCCGCCCTCCTGGCGCTGGCGGCGGCCTATCTGGTGGCGCGGCGCAGGGCCCCCGTCGGCACGCCCTCGCCCGGCCTCACCACCACGCGCACATTCCTGGAGCTGGATTGGCTCTACGCCAGCGCTGAGCGCAGCCTGGCTTGGGTGGAGAGTGCCATCGGACGCGCCGCCGCCCTCCTCGAACATGGCTCCGTCTCGCTTGGCTGGGTGCTGCTGTGGATCCTGGCCGCAACGTTGTTTCTCACCGGAAGGTAGGTCCGGGCGATGTCCCTGGCAACCTGGTTCTGGGAGCGGCTGAACGCCCTCACTCCCGCGCAGATGACGATGGCCCTCTTGGTGGCCTCGGCGGTGCTGTACCTCGTGGAGGAGCGTCGCGTCGCGCTCGTGGCGCTCTTTGCCCAGTATCTCCTCGTCGGCGTCATCATCGGGTCCTATGTCTACCGGCCGATCCTGTACCTCTTCCTGGGTATTGGCACCGCAGTATTCCTGGTGCTGCTCCTGTCGGCAGGACGCGCGGAGCGCATCGTCCGCGACGCCCGCGCCCGCTTCGCGGCCGCTGGCCAGGCCGCTTCTGGTAGCAGCTCCGCCCTACCCTCGGAAAGCATGGGGCCCTTGTTCAACAGCATGACGCTCGTCCTGGCGGGGGTCGCGGCCTACGAGATCTGGCGTGCCTACCCGATCGCGGCCATCCCCGGCGAACTGACCCTGGTGAGCTACTGGTTGGCGTGCAACGGCCTGCTGTTGGCCCTGATCAGTACCGGGCCCCTGCGTATCGGCTATGGCCTGCTCACCTTTCTGAACGGCGTGGTCAGCGCGTTCCTGGTCATGGAGCGGAGCCTGCTGGTGTTCGCCTTGGTGGGTGCGCTGTACGGCATCATCGCCATGGGCATCGCGATCTGCACGGAGGCGTGGCTGGTGACCATCCGAGGGGATACCGAATCGTGATTGTGCTGGGCGTCGTGTTCTTGCCTCTTCTGATGGTCCCAGTAGTTCTGCTGCTGCGGAGGGATCACTGGGCGCCGGCCGTCGCCACGATCGTGGCGCTGGTGGCGACGGGGGCATTGGCCGTGTCTCAGGTCAACGTCCCGCCGCTCGTCGTCCTAGGGCGCGCCATCGGCTTTACACCGTTGACGGCTGGCGCAGTGGCCCTCGGCTGTGCGCTGCTGGCCGCCACAGCGCTCCACACGGTCGCCATGCCCATAGACAACAGCGTGCACGCCCTCTCTCTGGCAGCCATGGCCGCGCTGGCAGGCGGGGTAGCCATCCGCAACGCCACGATCGGCGGGCTGGTACTGGAGATCGGCATCTTCCTGGCTATCCTTCTCATCCCTCTCCGCCATCGGGACGCGACTCTGGATGGCTCCCGGGCCATGGTCATCGCCGCGCTGCTCTTGCCCCTGATCCTCAGCGCCTCGATCACCCTCGGCAGCGGCGGCTCATTTGTGGCGGGCGAGGGCGCGAGCACAGGCCTGCTGGCCTTGGCCGGCCTCCTGCTGCTCGGCCTGGGCCTGGTGCCCTTTCACGTCTGGCTGATGGGTCTGTTCCGGCGGGGCCCGGCCCCGTCCGTGGTGATGCTCACGGTGGTACTGGGCCTCATGGTGCTGACCTACGCGGCCGGGGTACTGCAGTGGCCTGAGCAGTCGCCGAGTCTGGGGGTCTTTTCCACCGTGTTGTTGGCCTCCGGCCTTGGCTCGGTACTCCTCGGCGGCCTGGCCGCCCTGGGGCAGCGCTCTCTCGGCCGGGTGATCGGCTATGCGGCTCTTGCGGACCTTGGGGTGGCCTTTATTGGGCTGGGCCTGGAGGGCGCCCCGAACCTCGTGGCGGCCATCATCCACGTGGTGTACCGAGGCGTGGCCGTCACCGCTGCCGCCATCGGCCTGGGCGTGTTCCGCAGGCGGCTCGGTGGCGACGACGACTATCACCTGCGCGGGGCGCTGCGCAAGGCGCCGCTCAGCGTGCTGGGCGTCACGCTCGCCTGCCTGTCGCTGACGGGGTTGCCCCTCACGGCCGGGTTTGGCACCAGGCTGCTGATCCTGACCTCGCTGGCGCGCCAGAGTGCGCCCCTGGCGGTTCTGGCGGTGGCCTCCAGCCTAGGTCCATTGTGGGCCCTGGGGCGTTGCCTCCGGGCCGCTTTCTCCCCCATCCTGTACGTCGGAGACAGACGCGAGCCGCGGCTGTCCGGCGCGCTGGTGCTGTTCTTGGGCGCTCTGCTCTTGCTGTGGGGCATCGTGCCGCGGCTGGTACCGTTCCTGCCCATCTCCTGGCTGAGCGGGCAGATGGGCGGGGGCTGAGCATCACCCGGAGACCGGCGCGGCTTGCTCGCCGTCGGCACTCGCTGAGGCGGTTACCGCCCGCTGAGGTTGCGCAGCGCCGAGAGGATGCGGTTGTCCAGCCCCTGGACCTCCGCGGCGACGCCGGCCAAGGCCGCCTGCGCCTCGGCCTGCGAGTAGCCGAGCGACGTCAGCGCAGAGACCACCTCTTCATCTTCCGAGGTGCGGGGAACCTCGCCGGCGGTGGCCTCGAACGGGCCTAGCCTGTCCCGCAGGTCCAAGAGCAAGCGCTGCGCCGTCTTGCGGCCGACGCCCGGGGCCCGCGTGAGGGCGGCGATGTCCCCATTGCCGATGGCATCGCGCAGGCCCTCCGGCGAAAAGACGGACAGCATCGACAGCGCGGTGCGCGGCCCCACGCCCGACACCCCCAGCAACACGTCAAACAGGGCCAGTTCCTCAGCCGTGGAAAAGCCGTACAGGGTGATGTCGTTCTCGCGAACGCTCATGTGCGTGTGCAGCTCGACCGCCTGGCCAAGCCTGGGCAGGTCGCGGCGCACCCCCTCGGTGACCTGTAGACGAAAGCCCACGCCGCCGACCTCAACCACGATGGCCTCTGCACTGCTGGACAGCAATCTCCCGCGCAGAAAGGCGATCACGTCCTGGCCCCTCCTAGGGTATCCCGGCCAGCCGGGAGTGGCTGAGGTGGCAGATCGCCACGGCCAGCCCGTCGGCAGCGTCGTCCGGACGGGGGGTCTCCTTGAGGCCCAGGAGCAGCCGCACCATCTCCTGCACCTGCTCTTTGCCCGCCTGGCCGTAGCCGGTGGTGGCTTGCTTGACCTGTAACGGCGTGTACTCCGCCGCCGAGAGCCCGGCCTTGGCCAGCGCCAGGAGAGCCACGCCGCGGGCCTGGCTCACCGTCATGGCTGTGCGCGCGTTGGTGGCAAAGAACAGCTCTTCCACCGCCGCCTGGTGCGGGGCGAACTCGTCGATGATGCGCCGCAGCTCGTCGTACAACATGACCAGACGCTCCGTGATCGACAGATGCGCCGGCGTCCGTACCACGCCATAGGCGATCGGGCGCAGCGTCTGGCTGTCCCCCTCTACGAGGCCATAGCCGGTCGCCGCCAGACCGGGATCAATGCCCAGAACCAACATGGCCTGCCTATGCAGCCTCTTCCTCGTAGCGGGCGATCAGTTCATCGGTCATGTCGAGGTTGGTAAAGACCTCCTGCACGTCTTCGAGCTCCTCAAGGGCTTCGGTCAGCCTCATCGTGCGGAAGGCTTCCTTGTCGTCGAGGGAGACCATCGACTGCGGCACCCAGGTCAGCTGCGAAGACTCGATCTTGATCTTCGCTTCCGCCAGGCTGTTCAGCACTTTGGCAAAGTCGGTCATGGCGGTGTACACCTCAAGCGAGTCGTCGCTGATCTCAAAGTCCTCGGCGCCGGCGTCGATCGCCTCCAGCGCGAGCTCCTCCGGATCACGCCCCTGGGGATCGATGGCCAGGTAGCCCATGCGTGTGAACATCCAGGCCACGCTCCCATCAGCGCCCAGGTTACCGCCATGCCGCGAGAAGAGGTGCCGCACTTCGGACACAGTCCGGTTGCGGTTGTCGGTAACGACCTGGACGATGAACGCGGTTCCTCCGGGACCGTACCCCTCGTACACGACCTCGGCGATTTCGCCCTCTCCCTTGAGATCGCCGGTGCCCCGCTTGATGGCCCGCTCGATGTTCTCCTTGGGCATGTTGGCCTGGCGCGCCTTGTCGAGGATCAGCCGCAGGCGAAAGTTGGCCTCCGGGTCACCGCCGCCCTCCCGGGCAGCCACGGCGATTTCGTGGCCCAACTTGGTGAACAGCTGGCCCCGCTTAGCATCGGCTGCTCCCTTGGAGCGGCGAATCGTGGCCCATTTGCTGTGTCCGGACATAGTTGACCTCCCTCTACAGGTGAACTCGGTCTCACCATCGATTATAACACCGCCCCACCCCAGTGACGAAGAAACCGAGTGCGGGAGACCGCTTCTTCTTCTGAACACTCGCGTCGCCAGCGGTACTTGGTGCCTTGTTGGGGTATCTTCCCCGGCGCTGCAGAGCGCCACCGGACGCAAAAGATGGGGCTGAGCGCGAGGAGATCCCCGGCCTGCTCCCCTTTGCGCCTTGCATCCCTCCGGCC
Source organism: Chloroflexota bacterium (assembly GCA_012513595.1). The sequence goes on along the minus strand of JAAZBY010000056.1, from coordinate 8,055 downwards.
GCCTGCGCCGGGTCGGCCCATGGTGGGCGGGGGCATCGCGGTCCGCGATGATGTACAGGGTGCTACGGGGCGAACGGGATCCGCACCAGCCGGGCGGATGTTGCCGTCGTCATTGGGCCGGCCCTACAACGCCCTCTCGGGCAACCCCGCACCCGGGGAGCCCGGAGCGGCGTCAAGCCGCCGCTCACAAGAGTCACGGCAGGGGTTGCCCCTTGGCGCCCGGCACGAGGCCGGCGGCCAGGGCGCCGACACGGTAAGCCAGGGGGGCAGTCGCCGCTGCCAGCCACCTCCCGGCAGCATCTGCGCATGGGCAGCCCCATCGGCGTGCCAAGACGTGGCCATGCTGAGCCTGCGCCTACAACCCCAGGAGATTGCGCAGCCAGGTGATGGCTGCCGTCACGAACGCGCTGATCTCACCGCCTACCGCCTGCAGAATGGCAAAGGTGGCCACGATCATGATCAGCGTGACGACAACCCACTCCACAAACTCAGCCCCACGTTCGTCTGCCCAGAATCCCTTGTTCATGGCCCTCCACAGTCCGTCCCGTCTGGCCGGCGGCCCGCCCCGCGACGTCCACGCGGGATGGTCATCGTCGACGATGGCACTCCACCCGCCTTCCAGTATACGCCGCCGCCCTCAGGGCGCCAAGCCGACCGGGCCCCGACATCTGGCGCTTGACACGAGTTTGAGCCCGGGGCACAGTGCAGCTATCTGTGAGGCGATAGTGACCTCCTCGCTCGGACCGCCGATCTCACCCCGCAGGAGCATAGCCACTTGACCAAGCCATCAGCCGGTAAGTTGATCGTCCACAGTGAGAGATGCCACGGCTGCCAGGCCTGCATGATCGCTTGTTCCGTCGTCAAGGACGGGCGGGCCAACCCGGCCTGGGCTCGCCTGCACGTGATTGTCGATGTCCTTGGCGCGCGGCAGAGCATCCAGTACTGCCGCCAATGCCGCAAGGCGCCCTGTGCCGAGGCCTGCCCGGCTGAGGCCATCCAGAGGACCGAGGCCGGCTACTGGACCGTCGACGGCGCGCTGTGCACCGGTTGCGGCGCCTGCGTCGCCGCCTGCCCCTTCGGAGTCATCTGCCTGGCCCCCGACGGGGCGGCCGTCAAGTGCGACACCTGTGCCGGCAACCCGCAGTGCGTGGCCAGCTGCCCGTCCGGCGCGCTGGCCTGGCACGCGCCAGCTGCCGCCCCTATCTCTGCCGAGTGAGGTGCTTCCATGGCCCAAGATAGTGCCCCCTGGTCCGGACGGATCCTGTACGTCGACCTGTCCACCGGTGAGACCCGCCACCTACCAACTCATCCTTACGCGGAGGACTACCTGGGCGGGCGCGGCTTCGCCGCTCGCCTGGCCTGGGACCTGCTGCCGCCCGGGGTAAAGGCCTTTGACGCGGAGAACCACCTCTTCCTGATGCCGGGAGTCATGGTGGGCACCCCGGCGCCCAGCAGCGGCCGCACCTCGGTATGCGGCCTGAGCCCGCAGGCCCACCCACACGAATGGTTCACCCGCTCCAACTTTGGCGGGCATTGGGGCGCCGCGCTGCGCTACGCCGGCTATGACGGGTTGGTCGTCACCGGGCGTGCGCCCGGCCCAGTCTGGCTGCACATTGAGGACGATCAGGTCTCGCTGCGCTCGGCCGACGGCCTCTGGGGCCGCGGCCTCATTGAGACGCAGCGCCTCCTCGGCGCAGACCTCCCGGACGACACCCGCGTGTTGGCCATCGGCCCAGCCGGTGAGAACCTGTGCCGCTATGCCATCCTCGCCACGGGGACCGAGAACGCCGCCGGGCAGGGCGGTTTCGGCGCGGTAATGGGCTCCAAGAACCTGAAGGCCATCGCCGTGCGGGGCACCCGTGGGGTGCCGGTGGCCAACCCACAGGAGGCCCTGCGGCGCGCCCGCGAGGTCGTCGAGGGCATCCTGCGCATCCGCGGGCGAGGGGGAGCCTCCGCGAATGCTACAGAAGATCACACCGGGTCGCGACGGTCGCCGTGCGGGCACAACTGCCCGCGCTACTGCGGGGGCTTTTACGTCGACGTGGCCGGCGGCGTCCGCACCGACCGCACCTACACCGGGCAGCTGCACTGCTGCTCACCCATCTTTGTGGCCAAGAACGGCTGGATGGGCACCGACTATGGCTTCCGAGCCGGGTTCGAGATCGCCCAGACCTGCAACGACCTGGGCATCAACCACTGGGAGATCATCTTTGGCCTGGTTCCCTGGATCCTGCGCTGCCAGGAACGGGGCCTGCTCCACACGCTCGATGGCCTGCGGCTGGACATGCAGGACCCCGCCTGCCTCTTGGGCATCATCGAGCAGATCGCCCATCGCCAGGGGGTGGGTGCCGTCTTTGCCGAGGGCGTGCCGCGCGCCGCGGAGATCCTGGGCGTCGGCCAGGAGGTCGTCGAGGAGCTCTACCCCGGCTTTGGGCAGGCGTCGCACTGGGACGGCCACGGGAACTTTCCTACGCCCTATTTTCCCTTCTGGCTGGTGACCTCCCTGCAGTGGGCCCTCGATACCCGTGACCCGCTGGGAGGCGGCCACGACTATACTACCAACATCTTCCGCCTGGTGGACCTCCTTGCTCCCCAGGCCGGTGACCCCGAGGTGCGCCGCCGCATCCTCGGCATCGGCGAGCGCCTGTACGGCTCGGCCGACGCCGTCGACCCGCTCAGCGGCTACGAAAGCAAAGCCGTGCCCGCCGCCATGCACCAGGACGGTAACGCGCTCAAAGACTGCCTGGGCATCTGCGACAGCGTCTTCCCGATGCTGACCGACCGCCACGCGGACGATCTGCTCTGTTCGGTGGCCGGGGTGGACGGCCCGCGCCTGGAACACTATGTCTTTGCGCCGCTCTCTCACCGCGAGGTTGACGTGGACTCGTTCTACCGGGTGGGCACCCGCGTCTTTACCCTCGAGCGGCTCATTGGCGCGCGCAACTGGGGACGGTCGCGTCGCGACGATGAGGTGCTGATCCCGTATCTGTCTCACCCGGAGGGCGTCGCCAGCCCCTACCTGGGGCACAAAGTGGACCTCGACCCTGTGCGCTTCCGCGCGCTGCTCGACGAGTGCTATGCCCTGCGCGGCTGGGATCGCGCCACCGGCCAGCCATCCGCAGAGACGCTCGAGCGGCTGGGTCTCTCCGACCTATAAAAGGGGCACAGCGCCGCACCGGTCAGGTGCCATACCCGTGTGGAGAGGAGGGCCGAAATGCCTCAAGTGGACCTGCTCGTTCGCGGTGGCCACGTGCTGGACCCGGGCTGCGGCCTGGACGCCGCCCTCGACGTGGCCATCGCCAAAGGCCGCATCGCCGCCATCGCGCCCGACCTGCCGGTGGCGGGCGCCGCTCAGGTATTGGATGCCTCCGGCTCTACCGTGGTGCCGGGGCTCATCGACCTGCATACGCATCTGGGCTTCAAGCTGCATGGCCAGGTCGTCGATGCCGACGAGGTCTGCCCGCCGGCGGGGGTCACCACCGCGGTAGACATGGGCACCACCGGTGCCTTTACCGTGCCCTGGTACCGCGACCGGGTGCTGGCACACTCGACCACCCGCCTGCTGCCGTTCCTGAACATCGCCTCGTTGGGCACGCTCGGGGCGCATAGCCCCTACTACGTCGAGAGGTACGGCCAGTACATCGACGTCGAGGATACCGTGCGCGCCATCGGCGAACACCGTGACTACATCCGCGGCATCAAGGTCTTTGGCGCCTCGGACCTGTCGGGGCGCTGGCCCCTGCCGGCCCTCCGCGCCGCGCGCCAGGTGGCCGAGCGCGTCGATCTTCCCATCGCCGTGCACGTCTCCGGGGTAGAGCCGCCCCTTGAGGATCTGCTGCCCCTCCTGCGCGCCGGGGACATCATGACCCACTGCTTCACCGGGCACGCCCAGCGCATCCTCGACGATGCCGGCCGGCTGCGCACCGCCGTACGTGAGGCCCGCGCGCGTGGTGTGCTCTTTGACCTGGGGCACGGCAACGGCAGCTTTGCCTTTGCAGTGGCCCGCCGCGCCCTGGAGCAGGGCTTTGTGCCCGACACTATCAGCACCGACCTCTACTACCTAAACCGCGTCCGCCCGGTCAAGGACCTGCTGACCACCATGAGCAAGATGCTCTGCCTGGGGCTGACGCTGCCCGACGTCCTGGCCCGCACGACGCGCGCCCCGGCCGAGGCCCTGCGCGAGCCGTCGCTTGGCTCTCTGCGCGTGGGCGCTCCGGCCGACGTGGCCGTCCTGCGGCTCAGGGAGGGGCAGTTCGAGTACGTGGATACTGTGGGAGAGACGCTCGCTGGCCGGTACGCCCTGGAGTGCCATGCCACCGTGCGAGCGGGCCGGCTCATCTTCCAGAAGGAGGGAACGTGAAAGCGCCGATTATCACCGACGTCGAACGCACCTGGGTCGAGGTACCGATGAAGGTACGCCACGATCGCCACCTGACCCGCGAGAACTGGGACTGGACGGTGTTCGAGATCCTGCGCCTGCGCACCGATACCGACCTGGTGGGCTATGGCGAGACGATGTGCTACTACACCTGGGGGCGCGTTCCGGACGCGCAGGTGGAGCGCGTCAAGGGCCGCTCCCCGTTCGAGTTTCTGTGGGACGATACCCTCGGCGCCGGCCTGCAGATGGCCATCTATGACCTGGCCGGCAAAGCCCTGGGGGTGCCCTGCTACCGACTGCTGGGCCCCAAGGTGCGCGACTGGTGCCCGATCTCCTGGTGGACCAACGACATGACCACCGAGGACTGGCTTGAGGAAATGCGCGAGGCCCTCTCCCTCGGCTATCTGAGCGCCAAGCTCAAGGCCCGCCCCTGGCGCGACTTTCGTGCCCAGATCGAGGCACTGGCCGCCATCGTGCCCTCCGATTTCCGCTTCGACGCCGACTTTAACGCCTTTCTGCGCAACTCGGCGGCCGCCGTCCCCTACTTGCTGGATCTGGAAAAGACTCCCTCGGTCTCCTTTTTTGAATCGCCCATCCCACAGGGGGACGTGGAGGGCAACAACGTCATCCGGGGCAAGATCACCCGGCCGGTCGCCATGCACTATGGCTCGCCGCCCGTTCAGACCGTGGCCCGCGAGGGAGTCTGCGACGGGTTTGTCATTGGCGGTGGCGCCCTGCGCGTGCGCCAGCAGGCCGAGTTCGCCGCCCAGCTCAACAAACCCTTCTGGCTGCAGCTGGTGGGCACCGGCCTGACCACTGCCTTCATGCTGCACCTGGGCGCCACGCTGACCCACGCCACCTGGCCGGCCATCTCCTGCCATGAGATCTATGTCGACGACCTGATCACTGAGCCGATCCGCGTCAGAGGCGGCGTCGCCCACGTGCCGGAAGAGCCCGGCCTCGGCATCGAGCCGGACGAGGAGGCCATCGCCCGCTACCGGGTGGAGCGGGACTACCGTCCCGACCCGCCCCGGTCCCTCTACCAGGTGAGCTGGCCCTCGGGCGCCAGGGTCGTCTACCGTGTGGGCAAAGAGGGCGCCTGGGACGACTTTACGGCGGGCAACCAGCCCCTCTTCCACGAGGGCGTGCAGCTGGAGATTCTCCCCGAGGACGGCAGCACCGAGTGGCAGGACATGTACGAGAGAACCCTGGCGGCCCCCCTACGCCTGTGAGGGCCCGCGAGGCGCGGCCCAGGAGGCCGGGACGCGCCGGAAAGGAACACTGCTTGTGAAAGCCGAACGCGATATCCTCTGGGCCGAGCGTACCCGCGCCGAGATCGCCGCCTATGCCCAGCGCGGCGGGGTGGTGGTGGTGCCCATCGGCTCCATCGAGCAGCACGGGCTGCACTTGCCCATCGATACGGACTGCCATACTGCCGAGTACGTGGCGCGCACCGCCGCCCGCCTGGCCGAGGATCTCCCCGTGCTGGTCACCCCGACCATTCCCTTCGGCATCTCGCCGCACCACATGGCCTTTGGCGGCACCATCACCCTACGGCTGGAGACGCTCCTGCGCCTGCTGACGGACCTTTGCGAGTGCCTGGTCGCCCACGGGTTTGAGCGCGTCCTGATCGTCAACGGCCATGGCGGCAACGCCCAGGCGCTGGGCGCCGCGGCGCTCGAGCTACGCCACCGCCTGGACCGCCAGATCCGCGCCGTCACCTGGTTCGACCTGGTACACCCCACCATGGACGCTGTGCGAGGCCGCCCCGGCACCGAGATCGGCCACTCGGGCGTGCTGGAGACGTCGGCGATCCTCTATCTGGACCCCGAAGCGGTTCGCGTGGAGCGCATGGCCCTGGTGGACGGCATCACCGATGACCCCGCGCCGGCCACTGCGGAGAAGGGGCGCCGCCTGATGGAGGCCGCCGCCCAGGCCGTGGCGGGCGCCGTGCGAGACATCGCTGCCGCGCCGGGCCGCCACATTGTCGGGATCGAGCGGGCCCCCTGAGCACGCAATGCGGGGAGCGCGCGGCCGCGCGCTCCCCGCATCATGAGGCGTCGAGGGGCGGAGCGTGTGCTCCGCTCTTCCCAAGTCGCTAGACCGCGCTCGCCCCCATGTGGTTCTCGGGATCCTCCCAGAAGTAGGTCTGCGGGTTCTGCAACGCCTCGTCCTTCAGCAGGTCGTCCGACGGCAGCCCCGGCAGCCAGTTCCGGAAGGTGGTCTTTTTGATGCACGGCGACGGGAACATCCCCAGGCACCCCACCGCCGGCAACTCCTCCGCCCAGATGTCGCAGATCTTCCAGAAGATCTCCGTCCGCTTCTGGTCGTCCGGCTCCACGTTCATCGCCTCGGCGTGCTCCCAGATCGTCCGGATCCAGTGGTCCGCCGGCGGCTCCTCCCCGTTCGGGTCGGTCCCGTTCGAGTTGTACCACAGGCCCCAGGCCACCGCCCACTCCCGGTCGATCTGCGTGCCCATAAAGATCCAGGGCGTCACGATCGGCAGGATCGAGCGGTCGCCGCCGGCCCAGCCGGCCTCGATGTCGTTGGCCTCGTAGTGCTGGGTGTACAGCGAGCGCTCAAAGTACTTGTAGGTGGCCTTGATGCCGACAGCGGCCAGGTCGCGCATCACCATCTGCGCGGCGTCCTCGCCCGGATCTCCCGCCTGCGTGTGATGCTCAAAGACGAAGGAGACAGTGTCCCCAGAGCCGTCGTTGAACTTGCGGAAGCCCTCGGCGTCGCGCTCGGTGAGGCCCATGTCGTCCAACAGGGCATCGGCCTTCTCGGGCGCGTACTCGATGTAGGCGTTCGACAGCTTCTCATAGTACTGGGGTGAGCCCTCGTCGGGGCTGTACTGCCGCGGCGTGCACATCCCGTCGTAGATGAGCTCATTCATCTCTTCACGGTTGATGGCGTACGACACGGCGATGCGGAAGCGCCGGTCCTGGAACAAGGTCCGCAGCTTCTGGTTCTTGGTGGTCATGTTCATGTGCAGCGCCAAGTGCGAGGCCTGCGGCGACAAGTGGATCTCGTAGCCGCCCTTTTCCTCGTTCTCCTTGAACAGCGTGTAGTTGCCGATGGCTACCTTACGCCGCTGAAAGTCGATCTCCCCGTTGATGATCCACATGTTGAACACATCCGTCTGTTCGAACAGGCGGTGCTGGATCTTGTCGATGTAGGGGAGCTGCTGGCCGTCCGAATCGGTCTGCCAGAAGTACGGGTTGCGCACCATCATGAACAGCTCGTCGCCCAGGCGGTTCTCCGCCGTCCAGGGGCTGGTGGAGGGCCGCTCGGGGTTGGCTGCCCAGTCAGCCTTCTGGTCATAGAGCTCCGCCCAAGAGTTGAGGCCCGCCTCTTTGACCATCTTGTCCAGCGTGTCCTTGTCGACAAAGTCGGCATGGAACTGCTCCAGGTAGTACCCGGGAACGAAGGGCTGGCTGCGCGACGGACGATACACAAACAGCGGGTTGGGGTCAGCAAACTTGAACACGATGGTAAAGTCGTCGGGCGCCTCCAGCTCGCCGAGCACCAGCGGGTTGCCGGTGGACCAGTTGCGCGGCGGAGAGGCGGTCAACTCCTTGTTCTTCAGCTCGTTCTCCCAGTACCAGGTAAAGGCGGCGCTGGTGAACGGCGACCCGTCGGACCACTTGGTGCCGGGACGCAGCTTGAAGGTCCAT
>JAAZBY010000533.1 GCA_012513595.1 Chloroflexota bacterium | reverse complement strand
CGTGGCCGCCTGCGTCGGCGCCACCTGGATCGGCGGGGGAGTCGCGGGGACTATCGAACTGTTGGCGCAGAGCCTGCTACCCGGAGGCATCATCCTCCTCGGCGAGCCCTACTGGCGCCGGCTACCGCCCACGGAAGACGTCGCCAGGGGGTGTCTGGCCGGCTCGATCTCCGACTTCCTGCCGCTCCCAGAACTGCTGGCGTCGTTCGGCCACCTGGGCTACGACGTGGTGGAGATGGTCCTGGCCGACCAGGACAGCTGGGACCGCTACGAGGCAGCCAAGTGGCTCACCATGCGCCGTTGGCTCGACGAGAACCCCGATGACGAGTTGGCGGAAGAGGTCCGGGGCAAACTGGCCTCGGAACCCGAGCGCCACGCCGCCTACACCCGTGAGTATCTGGGCTGGGGTGTGTTCGCGCTGATGGCGCGGTGAGGTGCCCGGCCGGCACCGCTCCGGCTCACCGGCCGGGGCGGGTCCGCACTCGCCCTGCTAGTCGCCCCGCGCTGCCGCCTCTTCCGGGCAGACCTCGCTGAGGTCCTCCAAGATGCGGAACCCGGGGCAGGTGGTCAGGCCGACGATCTGGAACACGCGCATGAGGTTGGAGCGGACGCCCAGCGCACCCATCCAGCCGCCGACGGCTTCGCGTTGAAGCGCGGCGTCGAGCAACACGTTCAGGCCGCCGCTGTCGATGAACGGGCACGCGCTGAGATCCAGGACCACGGGTGGCTCGGGTTCCTTCAGATGGGGGGCGAGCGCCGTCGCCAACAGGGGCGCATTGGCCATATCCATGTCCCCCCGGACATGGAGGAGGGCGATGCCATCACAGGACGACTCGGTTATCTCCACCGTTGCCCCCGCGGGTCTCGCACCGATGCCTGTAGCACACCCTGATTCTCCGCCCAGGCGCCATCCCGGTCAAGCTGTGTCCACGCAGCGGCCAACGCCGCGCCCAGCGGCGCCGCCCGTGCCGGGCCGCACGCGCGAGCCGGCGTCCCGCCGAAGCGCCCACGCGAGGCGCCGCCCAAGTCGCGCCGCAGCCGCCCGCGGCGGCCGCGGCGGCCGCGGCGGCGCGCGCTCAGCTCTCGGGCACCAGCTCCGGCTTCTCGGTGTCCATGCGGGCTCGGAACGACGTCTGCGCCAGCACGGGGAACTGGGTCCAGGGGTACACGGGCTCCTGCGAGCCCGCCGCCCGCAGTATCTGCAGCTCCACCCGGCTGTGGTTCTCGAACAGGGCCCGGGGGAGGGAGCAGGTTATCGACGGGCGCGTGGTGCTGGGCGTGCTGGTGTGCAGATCGCCGGCCGTCCACTCGGCGCAGTGCGGGCCGCCGGGCAGATGGTCGGTGTCGAGATCGAACTGCACCTGCACCCGGGCGCCTTCACAGCGACACTGGGGTTGACCGCGTAACCATCCCATCGGTCGGCCTCCGCGCGGGGTTTTGGGGTCTATTGAAAGTTTCCCGCCACACGCGGGGGATTAACCGTCCTTCTTATGGGAATCACCAACCCATGCGGATCGCTCAGGTAGCCCCCCTGTTCGAGCGCGTCCCTCCCGAGTTGTATGGGGGGACGGAGGCGGTGGTTTCGTATCTTACCGAGGAGTTGGTGCGCCAGGGCCACGACGTGACCCTGTTCGCCAGCGCCGACTCGCTCACCAGCGCCCGTCTGATCCCCTGCGCTCCCCACAGCCTGCGCCTGGACCCGAGCATCCGCGATACCCTGGCCGCGCACGTGTGCATGCTCGAGCGCGTGCTGCAGATGGCCGAGGCCGGACGCTTCGACGTGATCCACTACCACATCGACTACCTGCACTTCCCACTGTCGCGCCGCGTGCCGGTGCCCCAGCTCACCACGCTGCACGGCCGTCTGGACCTGCCCGAGCTGCAGCCGCTGTTCGCCGCCTTCCCCGACATGCCCCTGGTGTCGATATCCGACGCCCAACGCGCTCCGCTGCCCCATGCCCACTGGCTGGCCACCGTCTATCACGGCATGCCCCTGGACCTGGTGCCCTTCGGCGACCGTCCCCAGGGCTACCTGCTGTTCCTGGGCCGCACCTCGCCCGAGAAGGGGCTGGTGGATGCCATCGCCATCGCCTGCCGGTCGGGCCTGCCCCTGAAGATCGCCGCCAAGGTGGCCGACTGCGACCGCTCCTACTTCCAGGAGAGCGTGGCCCCGCTGCTGGACGGGCCCGGGGTGGAGTTCCTGGGCGAGTGCGGGGGAGAGGCCAAGCTGGAGCTGCTGCAGGGGGCGACGGCGCTGCTGTTCCCCATCTGCTGGCCCGAGCCCTTCGGTCTGGTGCAGATAGAAGCCATGGCCGCCGGCACCCCGGTCATCGCCTACCCCCAGGGATCG
>JAAZBY010000532.1 GCA_012513595.1 Chloroflexota bacterium | reverse complement strand
TTTTCACACGCTAGACAGTGCTCATCATCTGAGTGCGCTGCAAGTATCGCCTCTGCTTGACGGCAGACCTGTAGAAACTCTTCTGAGGTCTTCGCGTTACGAAGCAGATGCATAATTTCCGCCCGGCTATCTGATTCATCTGTGGAAGCAGTTACTCTGTTCGACATGCGCTAATTGACCTTTTTTAGTGGCATCTGCCGACTTAGCCTGGCTTCAACAATGGCGACCTGTTTCAGGCTGCTCAGCTCTTGAACTCCTGATCGACGATAGGCCCTTGAGCACGACGCTTTGTAGGGATCACCAGCCCACCCAAAACAAATCTGTCTTACGACTCGTTACTGCTAATAGTAATGGGTGTGATTGTGTCTGCAAGTATGAAGTAATCGTCCCGATTTTCGAATCGGTGATTATCAGGAGACAAAACATCCCGGTATCGGCTGCTTCTACAGGCCGTACCTGAAACATCCGGCAAGCTGTGGTCATGGTGTCGTACCGTCGCTAACTTGATATGGTCCACCCTCCCATTTTCCCCTCCCGCCGAATCCGCTAGAATAGGCGTTGTGCGTCTTCTCGCTACAATGTCTGTCTCGGGCTGAGATATCTCGGCTCAATCTCTCAGATGGCGTTCTGGAGCACTTCATGACCGGTCCCCCAACCCAATCTGAGCATCTCCCGGCTGTCGGGGCCATTCTCAGCGGGCCGTTCTGGCCGGGACGGGTGCGGGTGGTGCGCGTGGAGCCGCGGCGCGAGGGGCGGGCGCTGGTGGAAGCGGTGACGCTGGACGAGCAATCGCGCCTCATCACGCGCAACTTCGGCGCCGAGGAGCTGGCGCAGCTGCAGGTGGAAGCAGTCGCCGGGCAGCGCACGCTGGATGGCGACCCGACCGGCTTCAAGCTGGCGGCCGAAGCAACCCGTATCCAGCTTGCCCATACCTACGACCCGCAGTTCGCCGTCAGTGTGGCGCGTATCGATCCCCTGCCCCACCAGCTCGAGGCCGTCTACCACTACATGCTCAAGCAGCCGCGACTGCGCTTCTTGCTCGCCGACGACCCCGGCGCGGGCAAGACGATTATGGCCGGCCTGCTGCTCAAGGAGATGAAGCTGCGCGGCGCGCTGACCCGGACGCTCATCGTCACCCCGTCGAACCTCGTGGCCCAGTGGCAGCGCGAGCTGGGCGAGAAGTTTGACGAGCCGTTCGACGTCATCGACCGCAGCGTGCTCAACGCCCGTGGTAGCCGCGCCTGGGAGCTGGCCGACCAGTGCGCCGTCTCGATCGACTTCGCCTGGCAGCCGGACGTGATGGAGAGCCTGGCCCGCGCCCAGCGCTGGGACCTGGTCATCGTCGACGAGGCGCATAAAATGGCCGCCTATCGGCGCGGCGAAAAGCTGGAGCGCACGCGCCGCTACCGGCTGGGCGAGATGCTCACCGAACAGGCCGAACATCTGCTGCTGCTGACGGCCACGCCGCATAAGGGCGACCCGGAGAACTTCCGCCTGCTGCTGCAGCTACTCGACCCGGACCTCTTTGCCAACACGGAGATCCTGGCCGAGGCCGTGCGCCGGCAGGAGAACCCCATCTTCCTGCGGCGGCTCAAAGAGGACATGAAGGATTTCCAGGGCCGACCGCTCTTCCCCAAACGCCATGTGCGCACGCTAGGCCTGGAGCTGACCCGGCCGGAGCAGCAGCTTTACGAGGACGTCACCCGCTACGTCTCCGAGAACTTCAACCGGGCGCTGGCCGAAGAGAATCGCAACGTCACCTTTGCCCTGATTATCCTGCAGCGCCGGCTGGCCTCCAGTGTGCGCGCCATCCGCCGCTCGCTGGAAAACCGGCGCGACCGGCTCTCGCTGCTGCGCGACGAGGTGCGGGCCAATCCCGAGCTGCTGGAGGCGGCGCGTAACGGCGCGACGCCCCTCGCCGAGCTGCCCGACGACGCGCCGGAGCGCGACCGCTGGCAGGCAGAGGAAGAGGCGCTGCGCCTTACCCTGGCGCGCAATATGGATGAGCTGGAGGCCGAAATCGCCATTCTCGATCGGCTGGCCCGGCAGGCGCTGCGCGTCGAAGAGTCCGGCCCGGAGCGCAAGCTGAACGAGCTGCGCCGCGTCATCGAGGAGATTGACCTCTTCCACAGCGGCGAGAAGCTGCTCATCTTTACCGAGGCCAAGGATACGCTCGACTACCTGGTGGAGAACCTGACGGCCTGGGGGCTCGTGGTTAACACCATCCACGGCAACATGGCCTCCGCCGAGCGCTACCAGGCGGAGCAGGAATTCGCCGTCGATGTGCAGGTGATGGTCGCTACAGAGGCGGCGGGCGAGGGCATCAACCTGCAGTTCTGTCACCTGATGATTAACTACGACCTGCCCTGGAACCCCACCCGGCTGGAGCAGCGTATGGGGCGCATCCACCGCTACGGACAGCAGTATGAGGTCTACATCTACAACCTTGTCGCCACCAGCACGCGCGAGGGCATGGTCTTCCACGCATTGCTCAACAAGCTGGAGCAGATGCGCTGGGGGCTGGGCGCCGACCGCGTTTTTGACGTGGTGGACCAGCTTCTCGAAGGCGTCTCTCTGGAACAACTGCTGCGCCGGGCGCTGGCTAACCGGCTGACCTTCAACGAGGTGCGCGAGCAGGTGCTGGCTCGCCTCGACCAGGACCAGAGCCGGCGGCTGCAGGATGCCACCCTTTCCGGCCTGGCTACGCGCTACGTCGATTTGCAGCAGCTGCGCCAGGACCAGCAGGTCGCGGCCGAAGCGCGCCTCCCCCCGGCCTACGTGCGCGCCTTTTTCACCCAGGCGATGCACACCCTCGCCCCCGGCCGGCTGGAGCGGCGCGACGACGGCTTCTGGCGCGTGCCCTACGTGCCCACGGCGCTGCGTGACGTGCCGGAGCTGGTGCGTCGCCGTCACGGCCGCCCGGCGGAGAGTTATCCGGCCGTCACCTTTGACAAGGACGACCTGGCCCAGCACCATCATCTGGAGCTGGTCGGGCCGGGCCATCCGCTCTTTGAAGCTGTGGCTCATCACGTCCTGGCCTGTTACGCGCCGGAGCTTTCGCGCGGCGCCGTGCTGCGCGACCCGGCCGGAGAAGCGGAAGGCTTCCTCTGGCTGCTGGTCGGCGCCGTCGAGGATGGGCTAGGCCGGGTGGCCGGCAAGCGCATCTTCGCCGTCTTCCAGCCGCTGGAGACCGGCGCTCAGGGCGCAGGGGCGCTGCACCACGTCTCCCCGGCGCGCCTGCTGGACTTCGACGCCCCGGCCGAACCGCCCACGCTGCCGGCTCATTTCGAGGGCCAGGGTGACAGCGCTGAAGCAGTCGTCGATTGGAGCGTGGCCCACGTGCTGCAGCCCTACCAGGGCGAGCTGCAGGCGGCGCGGCGGGCCGAGACGGAGATCATCCGCAGCTACCTGCGCCGCTCCTTCGACGTGCTCATCGCCCGCTCGATGGGCAAGCTGATGGAGTACGAGCAGCGCGCCCGCAGCGGCGCCGACATGAGCCTGACCATCCAGGAAGAGCGGCGCCATCTGGAGGATTTGCGCCATCGGCAGCGGACGCGCCTGACCGAAACTGAGCGCGCCGCCGTCCTGGCCCTGCGCGAGCCGGAGGTGCTCGGCGTCGCCGCCATCGTGCCGGCCGTCATCCCGGCCGGCGGCGACGAGACCACAGGCGGGCCGGAGATGCGCCGCAGCGACGAGGTGGAGGCGGCGGCCATGGCCCGGGCTATCGCCTATGAGAGCCAGCGCGGCTGGTCGGTGGAAGATGTGCACGCCGAAAATCGCGGCTATGAT
>JAAZBY010000531.1 GCA_012513595.1 Chloroflexota bacterium | reverse complement strand
CCTGCAGAATGGCTGAGACGCCGCTGCGGGCCGAGTAGGGGATATGCTTGGAGACCGATACGACGACCAAGAGCGCAAAGGTGCCGTACAGCGGCGGGATCGGCCCCACGCTCCTGGCGAACATGGAGATGTACACCGCGCCAAAGGCGATCCCCGGGATCACATAGGGGACGAAGGCGATCTGCTCGACGAGCTTGGCCAGGCGCGTGCCGCGGCCCTTGACGATGGCGTACCCGAGGATCACGCCGAGCAGGGCGGTGAAGAAGGCCGTCCACAGCGATAGCCGGATAGAGTTCCAGGCGCTCGAGTATATCTTTGGGTTGCGCAGCACCCCCGGAGAGCCGTTGGCGATGGCTGGGTCGCTCTCGCCGACCCAGTAGTGGGTGGTCAGGTTGCCAAGCGAATAGTCGCCGGAGCGCAGCATAAAGGTGTCGTAGGTCAGCAGGCCCAAGGGCAGCGCGATGACCAGGACCTGGAAGACGATCACGCCCGCCGTGATCACGCCGCTCCAGCGGCCCAGCCTGGAGCGGTGGGCCACAAAGCCGCGCCCGCCGATGGTCTCATAGCTCTTGCGCGTGCCGACCAGGCGCTGGTTGGCATAGATGGTGACCATGGCCAGGACGATCAGGACGATGGCCAGCACAAAGCCATCGGCATAGTCGCCAATGCCGATGCTGGAGCGGATCATGGTCGAGACGACATAGTAGCGCACCGGGGTGCCGAGGATGTTCGGTCCCCCGAACGTCCCCATGACCTTCGAGAAGGTCATGATGAAACCGGAGAGGAGAGCGGGCAGGACCAGGGGAAAGGTGATCCTGCGCAGGATGCGCCAGCGGCTGGCGCCCATCAGTTCGCCGGCCTCCTCGAGGTTCGAGTCGATCGACATCAGCGCGGCAGAGACGAACAGGAAGAAGAAGGTGTAGTAGTGCAGCGCGCTGGAGATGATGATCGGCACCGGCCCGTAAGACAGCCACGTGGGCGGGCCCGTGCCGGCCAGGAACTCCCACACGCCGGGCGCGCCGCCCGTGGTGCGGTTCTTGAACAGCACCTTCCAGGCCATGGCGATGGTCCAGGAGGGCATGATGTAGGGGATGGTGGCCAGGGAGTTGATGAGCGCACGGCCGCGCATGGTGGTGCGCACTACCAGCCAGGCCAGGATGGAGCCGATGGCCATGGCCAGCATCGTGGCACCCCCCGCCACGACGAGCGAGTGCTGCAGGGGGGCGTAGAGAAACACCTTGCTCACGTTGGAGGCCAGCATCCTGGCCCAGTGGTAGACGGTCCACTCTCCCTCGACCGCCTCGGGCAGGGTGATGAGGTCCTTTTCCTGGTAGGTCACCGTGGTCATGACCATGCGGTAGAGGGGGATGATGATCAGGTAGAACATCATTGCGAGGAGCAAGAGAGCCAGGAGGACGCGGGCGCTCGTCAGCCAGCGGAGGAAGCGCCGCGCCGCGGCGCGGCGGCGAAGAGAGGGAGCAGGGATCGCTGAGGCTGCCATTCCGGTTCTCCCGTGATCATGTGGGTGCCAACGAGCCGGGAATCGCTATCGAGGGCGTGCCTCCGCGCCGGCGTGGAGCGCCGCCCTGAGTGCCAGCAATCGGTTGTGGTCAGCGGCGCTCTCTTCTCGAGCGCCTGGAGGCCTCCTCGCCGCCCGGATCGAGGACGTAGGTCGCGCGCAACGTCTCGAGGTGCTCTAGCGCCGCCAGGCTCTCGGCGGGCCGGGCCATGGCGATGGCCAGAAGCAAGGCGTTCAGGACGGCCATGGGAACCGTCAAGGAGTGAAAGGTGGACACTGGCCCGCGTCGCGCGGCCAGGATGACGTCTGCCCTGGAGCGGAGCGCCGGCCCCAGTGTGTCGGTGATCAGCACGGAGCCACAGCCGACCTGGCGGCTGTGGTCCAGGACGGCCCCCAGCTCAGGGCTCACGTACTGGAAGCCGCAGGCCAGCACCGCGTCGTGCGGGCCGAGAAGCTGGAGCTTCTCCAGCAGGTGCCGGCCGGACTCGGTCATGGCGATGGTGAGCACGCCCATCCGCCGCAGGCGCAGCTCGGCAAGGTCGGCGAGGACCGCCGAGGGGCCGCTGGCAAAGGTGAAAACGCGCTCCCCGGCCAGGAGCAGTTCCACGGCCCGCCCAAAGTCGGCATGAGCGATCTCGCTGGAGGCCTCCGTCAGGTATTGGACCTCCATCTCGAGCACCTGGGTGAGGACGGGGACCGGGTTGGAGGACAGCTCGCTGAGCTTGCGCTGCAGGCGGCTGGCCGGCGTGGCCCTGGCGCGGAAGAGCTCCTGCAGGGCGCGGCGCAGCTCGCGAAAGCCGGAATAGCCGATGGCACGGGCGAAGCGGGTGAGGGTGGCCTCGCTGACCTGGAGGGTGGTGACGAGATCCCTGGCCGAGAGGAAAGCGGCCTCATCATAGTTGGCCAGCAGGTACAGGGCGATGCGCTGCTGGCTCTTGGTGAGGTTGGGGAGGCGATCCTCCAAGTTACGGAGGAAGCGGTCCAGTGTCGGCTCCATGTGGTTCCTCGGGCGACCCTGCCACGACGCGCCACTCATCACCTTGGGGCACACTACTATGAAAGATCATACATCATTCGGCGGCGTAATGCAAGGATATCTTCATGCTTCGGCAGAGGTCGGCCGGAATCGGCGGACGCCACGGGGCGGGGGCACCCGTCAGGGCGCAGCATGCCGACCGGGCCGAGCGGCCCTGTGGGGGCTGGTCACCGCGGGCGCTGTGCGGACCGCAGCACGCAGCGCGGACGGATTTGCATGCCGGGGCGGGGTGTGGTATCATTCTGATCAGCGCGGAGGCGTGGTGTAGCGGTTAACATGTTGGCCTGTCAAGCCAAAGATCGCGGGTTCGAATCCCGTCGCTTCCGCCAGACGTGGGCGCCAGTTCTGTAACCAGACTGGCGCCCTTCTTTTTCCCCATTGCCCCCCGGACGGCTACGAGTGGGGCAGAGTGACCGCGGCCTGCGGCTCGCCCCAGCCCCCCAGTGCCTCTCCAA
The DNA here is from genome assembly GCA_012513595.1 of Chloroflexota bacterium. The sequence goes on along the minus strand of JAAZBY010000531.1, from coordinate 12,131 downwards.
AGTAGGAAAAGTAGGTCGTGCAGGTAGTGCGTACCGGCGCAATGTCCGCGAGGCGCTCCGCGATCGTTCTGCTGTCGTCGGCCAGTGCGCTATCGGCGAGGACGTTGCGAATGTCGCAGAGGAACACGTCACTGCCGTCCAGTGGCAGCGTGTGCCTGACCTCCAGCTCGAAACTCCACGGGCTGGCGGTGAGGATGGGCACATTGAGCACCTGGCCGCGTGAGGTGCTGACGGCGATCTTCATCTTGTCGGGGTCGTACCCGGGCTTGCTGCCCAAGTAGTCGGCCAGGGGCAGCATCCCCTCGGTGACGAGGTTGGCCGAGAACACGCCGGTCGCGCGGATGCGGTCCTTGGTGAGCTTTTCGCCGCCGATGCAGGCCATAGCGCCGAGCCCGCCATCCCAGCAGTAGCTGAACCAGCAGAAGAGCCCAAAGTTCGGAGTGCCATCGTCCCTGTAGGTGCCATACAGGAACAACGTCTGCGGGCAAAAGTTGTTCGATACGGGCAGGGACTGCTTGGTCATCCTGGTTGCTCGCTTTCCGTTAGGTTGGCCAGTACCCTGGCCAGGTACCCCTCGAAGGCCGCGATCTCGTCATCGGCAAAGTCGCGGTAGAACAGCCCGTTCATCCTCTCGGAAACCCGGTTGTACTCCTTGTCCATCGCTCTGGCGCTGTCGGTTAGCACGATGCGGATCTGCCTGCGGTCCGCCGGGTCGACAACGCGGCGTAGGTGGCCGCTCTGCTCCATGCGGTCGAGCATGCTCGTCAGCGTGCTCCGCGCCAGCCGGGTGCGTGCCGCAACTTGCGCTATGGGCAGGTTGTCCTCCTGCCAGAGCACGTAGAGGATGCGGCCCTGCGCACCGTTGAATGCGTCGATTCCGGCGCCTGCCAGGAGCCTGTTGAACACCCGATCCTGGATCTGCTTGATCTGCGTGACCAGGAACCCCCCGTTGGTCTTCCTCAATGGCAGCCTCCTTTCTATATAGGACAATACCATATAGTACTAATGGTGTCAATGGCTTGGCGCGTCTCGGGCGGGGAGTCGCGCATGGTTGGGCGCCGATGCTGGGCAGAGGCGTCGGCCCGGGCACCTCCGCGTGGCTACGGGAGAGGGAGAGGCTCGCCGCGGGCCACAGACGCCGCGCCACTAGGCGGGCGCGGCTGCACAGGGGGGTGTCTGTGGGGACGAGGCACGGCATGGCGGGATAGGCCCTGCCGTGTGGCCTTCGTGGGTCGCGCTGCCTCAGGGGTGTTCGGCGGACGGCTGTAACGCAGCCTGCGTCCGGGCCAGCCATTCGAGGGCTCCCGGCGTGTCCCGCCACACCGCGATCCAGTCGGCGGAGTAGCTGGCAGCCTCTTCGTCGCTGCCCACCGCGACGATCTCGGCGAGCACATCAGGGAGCGGCGAACGACCGAGCAAGTAGCCCGGCACATGAGCGTTTCCCTCCAGCGCCCGGCGCAGCGCCGCGGCGGCCTTCCTGCTTTCGCCGTGCTGACGAAAAGTCCAGAGCGCCTCCCCGTACAGCATGTCGCAGAGGGCATCCCCGGCATACGTCCTAAAGAGCTGTGCCAACTGGTCATCGCGCCGCTCTTCGAGCAGCCAGAGTACGGCAATCACGCGGGCGCCCTGATCGTCGTTTGGGTTGAGGCGCAGCATCTCCAAAAGGTGCTCAGTCGCCTCCTGGCGTAGAGCCAGCGCCCGCTGGGCGAGCGCCAGGCTCAGTCGAGCGCGCATGTAGGGCTGGGTTTCCGGGCGCGCCCAGAAGCCGCCCTCCGCGTTCCAGACCTGGCTGGGCCCGAGGGCCCGTGCTCCCGCGCGCACGGCCTCCTCGTAGAACAGAATGGCCTCACGAGCGGTGCCCGCCAAGTTGTCACCAAGGATCGACCAGGCGTCGGCGCAGTCGGGCCACAACTCGAGGGCCTTGCGGGCGCGTCGTATCCTGGCTGCTTTACTGGTCAGCTGCCAGGCACCGTAGACGAGGTCCTGGGCCATATCGGCGCGCCTGGCTAGGTCCGCAGCCGTCAGATCCGTGGTGCTGGATGGTGTCTGCATGGTGCCCTCCCGCGCCACACGTGGGCGCGTCAGCCCTCTGGAGCAGAGCCTTCTGAGGTGCCCTGCTGCCGCACGCGGTCATAGACCGACAGCCAGTCGGCAAACTCGCGCCGGCGGCGCTCGTTCTCCTCCCGCCGCTGGCGCTCGCGGAACGCCTCCATGCGCCGAAAGATCTCGCGCTGCACCTCGTGCGGGTTGGGCACCCGCTCGAAGGTGAACTCGCCCGATCCGGCTGTCTGCACCAGGACGTCGCCATAGTTCAGCACGGCGGCGAGGAAGCTAGGCATCTCAGAGGAGACGTTCTGGATGACGCCCAGCGTCGCCTCACGCCGCTCCTCGGAAAAAAAGAGCGGGCGCTTCTCGATGTCGACGATGCGGTCGTCGCTGAGCATGTACAGGTCGTTGCCCCAATCGGTGTATTCCCACCAGAACCAGGCCACTCCCAGGATGGCCAGGGCCACCATGGCCCAAGGGTAGGGGCGCCACAGGGCGGCCAGGAGGACGGGCCTTCCGGAAAAGCCGGCCACCGCCAGCCCGGCAGAGAGCACGGTAAAGAGGGTGGGGCCGAACGTCCCGCGCAGTAAAAAGATCCAGTGTTGCCGCCAGACAATGGCCCCGTCGACGGACATGCGCGTGGCGGGGAAGAGGCCCTGACGGGCGAGCCACTCGAGGGCGCGCAACAGGCGGCCCGGCTGGTGGAACGACGCCGGCGGCTCTGCGTGCTCCTCCAGGGGTTGGTCGGGATCGGCCGTCGGCGGCGCCGCGGCCGGCCCCTCCTCCCCAATGCGGGCCAGCAGTTCCTCCTTGATGTGCCGGCGCTCGGTGGCGCGCTGGGTGGCCCGCAGGCGTGCCAACTGTGCAAACACCGCCTCACGCGCCTGCTCGGGGCGGGCGTCTCGGAGAAGGTGAGTCCGCCGACCTTGGCGGCCGTCTCTACCGATATCTGGCCGTAGCCGAAGAGAGAGCCGAGCAGGCCGCGCCGGATGTTGATGTTCTGGACGCGTTCCAGGGGCGCCTCATAGCGTGACTCGTACAGGAGCGAGACGCGCTCACGGTGGGCCACCCGCCGCGTGGTGACGATCAGGTAGTCGTTCCGCCAGTCCAGCCACTGCCAGAGGAGCGCCAGGGCGAAGGCTGCGGCGGTGAGCGGCCCCCACGTGGCCAGGTTGCGCGGCCAGCCCGTCAGCCGTGAGGTCAGGGTCAGGGTGGCCAGGCAGAGCCCGGCCACTATGGCGATGACGGCCGCCTGGCGCCAGAAAGAGAGGGGATGGCGTCGCGTGAACAACGCCACCGACTCGCCCGGCTCCAGCCAGGGGAACACCGGGGCGCGCATCCTGCGCACGACCTCACTGGGGACGTCGAGGCGCCGTGCCAGGGCCGGGCGCTCCGCCAGGAGGCGCTGAAAGGGCTCCCGCCGGATGGTCCACAGGCGCACGGGGCTGGCGGCCGTTACGGTGGCGTCGCGCGGATCCTGAAGGAAGAGAGACGTCACGCCGTAGATCATGCCGGCGGAGATCATCCCGACGGGGCGACGCAGCCCCTGCCCATCGATGTGATGCACGACGGCCTCACCCTCGCCGATGATGAACAGGGTAGCCCCGAGGTCGGCCTGCTGAGACAGCACCGCGCCCGCGGGGACGGTGTGTTCCTCGGCCAGATCGGCAACGAGGCGCATCTGCTCGGCCGACAGGTTGCGGAAGAGAGGGTGTTCGCGAAGGATCGGCGCGCAGTCCATCGTGGCTCCTTATCCTGCTTCTCGAGGGCATTCTAGCAGTAACGTTCGGGGCCCACAAGAGGCGCGCCGGCCGGCGGCGCCGGGCGCGGGGCGTTGGAGAGCCCCCGCCGCCCGTGTATAATGCGCGCCGAGGAAAGGGGGAACCATCTTGGCTATCTATGTAGACACGTCCAGCGCCGTGCATGGCAAGGCCGGCCTGGGCCGTTATGCCGCCAACCTGGCCCGCGAGCTCAGAGCGCTGCTGGGGGATCGACTGCGCCTGTTCCAGAACAGCCTGGGGCAGCGCGGCCCGCTGGAGGGATGGGAGGGCGCGCCGCCGGAGGGGGTGCGCTGGGGGTACCGGGCGTGGCGGTCGATCGTCTGGATGGGGCAGGAGCTGCGCGTCTCCATGGACGGCCTGCTCCCCGGCGCCGAGCTGTTTCACGCCACCGAGCACCTGCTGCCGCCCTTTCGGCAGATCCCCACCGTTCTCACCGTGCACGACCTTATCTTTGAGCGGCTGCCCGAGCACCACAAGTTCTTCAACCGGCACTATCTGAAGGCGGCCATGCCCCTCTACTGCCGTCGCGCTGACGCCATCATTGCCATCTCAGAACACACCAAGGCCGACCTGATCGCCCTGTACGACGTGCCGGCGGCCAAGATCACGGTCATCCCCGAGGCGGCGGCGCCGCACTTTGAGCCGCAGACGCCGCAACGCGTCACCGAAGTACGCGGGCGTTACGGTCTGCCGGCCCGCTACGCCGTGACCGTCGGGACCATCGAGCCGCGCAAGAACCTGCCCGCTCTGTTGGACAGCTGCGCGCCGCTCTTTGCGGCGGGCAGCCTCGACGGCCTGGTGATCGTCGGGAGCAAGGGCTGGCTCACCGAGGGGTTCTTTGCCAAGCTGTCCACCTATGCGCAGGCTGACCGCGTGATCCTGCCCGGCTACGTCGCGGATGACGACCTGCCCGCGGTGTACGCCGGGGCGGCGGTGACGGTACAGCCCTCTCTGTACGAGGGGTTTGGGTTACCGCTGCTGGAGGCGATGGCCTGCGGCAGCCCGGTGTGCGCCAGCGGCACCACCAGCCTGCCCGAGGTCGGCGGAGACGCCGCCCGCTACTTTGACCCCACCGACGTCTCAGCGATGACGACCACGATGCGGGCGGTGCTCGAGGACGACGCGCTGGCCGCTGAGATGCGGCAGGCCGGGCTGCGGCGGGCGGCCTCCTTCACCTGGCGCCGCACGGCGCTGGAGACCTGCGCCGTGTACGACCGGCTTCTCGAAGGCTAGGCCCTATACGCGAGGCGCGTTGTGCGCAGGCGACGATGTGGCTAGAATAGCGGGCAGGCTCGGTCCGCTGTAGGCGAAAGACAAGGTGAGAGGGGGTGCTCTGCGAGGAGGTGAGCGGTCCGTGCTTGGGCGTCGTACGACCATGGTATCGGCATCGTGCGGAGGAGGCTCAACATGGTGAGAAGGGTGCTCGTTCTGCTGGTCGTCACCATCATGCTGTTCACTTCCACCTCGTTGCTCGGCTGTGAGCCGGTCGCGGCCCCGCTGGGCAGTGCGCAGAACCCCGTCAAGATGTACTTTGTGCCTTCGGTCGAGGTCGCCGTCATCATCGAGTCAGGCGACGCCATCTCGGCCTTTCTGAAGGAGCGCACCGGCCTCAACTTTGAGGTGCGCGTGCCGACGACTTACGCGGCCGTCGTCGAGGAGATGGGCGCTGCCGAGGCCGACGCCATGGCTTTCATCCCCGCCTTTGGCTATGTGCTGGCCCACGACAAGTACGGCATGGACGTGTCCCTGGCCGTCGTCCGCCGCGGCTGGCACGTGTATTGGGCCGAGTACCTCGTCCGCCGCGACAGCGACATCCAGACTCTCGCCGACCTGAACGGCAAGAGCTGGGCCTTCCCCAGCACCACGTCGACGTCCGGGTATCTGGTGCCGGCCTCGTACTTTAAGAAGAACGGGATTGAGCCGGGCGAGCGCGTCGACGCCGGCGGGCACCCGCAAGCGGTGATCGCCGTCCTGGAGGGCAGCGCCGACTTTGCCACGGTCTATTACAGCCCTCCGGTGGATCACTGGCAGATCGGCGATCCGCCCGAGCCGGAGACCGGCGAGTTCACCTACGAGGAAAGCGGCGGGAGCATCAGCGCCTTCAAGGGGGGCGTGCGCCTGCAGGATGCGCGCATCGCCGTCCTCTCCACCTACCCCAAGGCCGTCGAGGACCTGCGCATCCTGGCGCTGTCGGATCCGATCCCGAACGACACGGTCAGCTTTGCGGCCAACTTCCCGGCTGACGTGCGCCAGCAGATCATCGACGGGCTGATCGCCTACGCCGCGACCGAGGAGGGCCAGGCGGTCCTTTCGGACGACAAGTTCTACGCCATCACGGGCTTTACGCCGGTGGACGATGCGGCCTTTGACCCGATCCGTGACATGATCACCGGCCTGGGCATGACCGAGGAGGACATCCTCAAGTAGGGCCTGCCGTGGGCAACCCATAGGCAGTCCACAAGGACCCCGCCGGGCGCAGCGCGGGCCGGGCGGGGTCCTGCCTGGGCAAGGGGCCGAGGGGCGCCGGGCGCCGCATGCTTGGCAAGGAGAGCACATTGCTCGAGATCACCGGCCTGACCCACATCTACGAAGGGGGAGTGCAGGCGCTCACCGACGTGAACCTGCGCGTCGCCGACGGCGAGTTTCTCGTCGTCATCGGCCTGAGTGGGTCGGGCAAGTCGACACTGATGCGCTGCATCAATCGCCTGGTGGATCCCACGCGGGGCAAGATCGTCTACAACGGTCTTGACATAACGAGCGCGTCACCTGAGGAGCTGCGGCGCATACGCCGACACATCGGCATGGTCTTCCAGCACTTTAACCTCGTGAGGCGCTCGTCGGTGCTCACCAACGTCCTCAGCGGGCGCCTCGGCTACGTGAACCCCTGGGCCAGCCTGGTGCACCGCTTCCCGGAAGAGGAGATCGAGCGTGCCATGCGCGCCTTGGAGCGCGTCGGGATCGCCGAGAAGGCCTATGCCCGCGCCGACGAGCTGAGCGGCGGGCAACAGCAGCGCGTGGGCATTGCCCGCGCCCTCATGCAAGAGCCCGACATGGTGCTGGCTGACGAGCCCGTCTCCGCGCTCGACCCGGCCACTTCGCACTCCGTCCTCAAGTACCTCGAGCAGATCAACCGGGAGGATGGCATCACGGTGGTGTGCAACCTCCACTTTCTCGACCTGGCACGCCGCTACGGCAGCCGCATCGTGGCCCTCCGGGCGGGCCAGTTGATCTTTGACGGCCTGCCCGGAGAGATCGACCGCCGCAAGTTTAAAGACATCTATGGTGAGGAAGCTGAAGAAGTCGGGGTTACCTAGGGGAGGGGGCGTGTTCTCTCTCAGCAGGCTGGTCTCTCGTGAGCGTCTGCGCGCCCTGGCGCTGGACTGGCTGATCTGGGCCTACCTGCCGGCCGCCGTCCTGTACTACTTTCGGGCCAGCCTCAAAGGCGTGCCCGGGGTGGCCTGGTTTTATCTGGCCACGATCCCGGTGGGCCTGGTGGTGGCGCTCGTGATGCAGCGCTTTGGCCACACCCTCGGGGAGCGGGCCACCGGGCTGGCAGCCCCTGCCGCCGCCCCAGAGGGCCTGGCGCGGCGCGGCCCGCCCTGGTACCGCACGCAGGTGGGCTGGACGGCGGTCATCCTGGCGTTGGTCACTTTTGTGCTGGGCTGGAACATCACCGAGATCGACCTGTACTCTGTGTTTACGCGGGCGGACCGCATGGCGAACATCGTCGACCGGTTGGTGCGCCCCTACTGGCCGGTCCTCGGCGTGCTGATCGAAAAGATGGTGGAGACCATCTTCCTGGCGCTGATGGCCACGGCACTGTCGATCCCGCTGGCGGCGTTGGTGGCGTTCTTTGCCGCGCGCAACCTCATGATGCACCTAACGGCACCGTGGGGGCGGCTGCTGGCCTCCTTTGTGCTGGGCGTGTTGGGGGCACTGGGAGGCCTGGCGCTGGCGCGGGGGATGACGGCGCCGCTGGAGGCCACCCGCCTGGATGCGGCCCTCCTGCGGGGCATCCTCTCCCCGCTTCTGGGCCTCGTGGGCCTGGTGGGGTGTGGTTACCTGGGCAGCCGCCTGATCGGGCGCGTGGAACGGAGCGGGTCGCAGGGTCTGAGCCAGGCGGTGCAGGGCGTGTTCGGGGCGCTAGCGGGCGCCGGCGCGGCTTACGTGTTGGGCTCGGCGGTCGCAGCAGTGGGCTTTGCCGCGTCGTGGGCCATCTTTGTGCGCGAGTGCGGGGCGTGGCCCTACGCCCTCTTGGGCCTGGGCGCGGTGGCCGGGGTATTCTATTGCCTGGGGCAGCCGCCAGAGCGCGAGTTCGCCGTCGGCGCGCTCACCTACAACGTGGTCCGCTTTGTGCTGAACACGACCCGCTCGATCGAGCCGTTCGTGTGGGCGCTGGTGTTCGTCACCTGGTTCCGGCTGGGGCCGTTTCCGGGTATGGTGGCGCTGCTCGTGCACTCGGTGGCAGCCTTGGGTAAGCTCTACTCGGAGAGCATCGAGGGTATTGACGCCGGCCCCCTGGAGGCGGTGCGTGCCACCGGCGCTAACGAGTTGCAGGTGATCGCCTATGCCGTGGTGCCGCAGGTGATACCGCCCTTCATCTCTTTCACCATCTACCGCTGGGACATCAACGTGCGCATGAGCACAATCATCGGCTTGGTGGGCGGCGGCGGCATCGGGCAGCTGCTCTTCCAATACCAGAACCTGGCCCAGTGGCGCAGCGTCTCGGTGACGGTGATCCTTATCGTGGCCGTGGTGATGACGCTCGATCTGATCAGCGCCAGGATTCGCGAGCACATCCTCTAGCGGGCGGCGCCCGGCCGGCCCGTGCCGAGGCGCGGTTCGATACGATACTGCGACTGTGCTGTAACCGGCGGTATACCTCGTAGTGAGATAATGTGTGCGCATCCAGTCATCAAGCGCATGGGAGCCTGCGGACCGCGCCGGCGCGCACACACTCTTTCTCACGGGGGATAACATGCCTTTCTCTACGCTCCTGGGGTGCCTGGCACGCCGCTTGAGGCACGGGGGGCTGCGTACGCTGGTGGCCGTGGGGCTGGTGGCGGCCGCCGCCTGGGGGCATCTGCCCGTGTCGGCCCAGGCGCCGGCCGGCGCACTCACCCTTACCATCTCCGGCCCAACCGGCCGGGTACAAATGGGCAGCCGCCTGGTGTACACCTTTGTGGTTGGCAATCAGGGTGGCGCCCCGCTGACCAACGTGACGGTACGCGACGCACTGACCGGCCTCCACGAGAGCCTCGCGACGCTCGCGCCCGGGGCCACCGTCGAGTTCCGGGGTACCTACCAGGTCACCGAGGCGGACGTGCCGGCCGACCTGCCGCCCGGCGCCAGCGAGTTCGCGTTACGCAACCTGGCCGAGGCCGACTCGGACCAGACCGACCCAGTGACCGCCGCCTGGTCCGTCAACGTGGAGTACTGGTTCAGCGCCTCGCGGGCCGTGGTGGGGCTGGCGATGGCGTGCCCGGCCACGGCGCGGGTGGGGGAGGCCTTTCCGGTGGGCCTCACCGTGAGGAACATCGGGGACGTGCCGCTGGCCGGCGTCCGTGTGACGGCCGACGCCCTGGGCCTGAACGAGACGCTGCCGGAACTGGCCGTGGGGGCAGCGGGTGAGCTGAGCGCCCTTCACGCCGCCGCGGGTGAGGCGGACCTGCCCGGCCCGCTGGTGTTGGAGGCCGCGGCGTGGAGCGAGCGCGCCCAGCGGGTTACGGCACGGTGTGAGGTGGCGCTCCTGCCAGCCGCCGCGGCGGACCCGTGCGAGCGGGCCGATGTGTCGGTGATCGTGGAGGGGGCCGGGCCCGGGGCGATCGTGCGCGTCTGGGTGGGGGGCACTGAGCAGCAGCCCCAGGCCACCGCGCCCAACGCACGGGGGGAGGCGCAGGCGAGCTGGACCTTCTATCCCCCCGAGGGTGCCTCGTGGGAGGTGCGCGCCGCGGTCGACCTGCCGCCCGGGCTGGACCCGGCCCGCTGGGAGGTGACCCCGCTGGGCTCGCCGACCGTCACGCTGGGGCGCTGTGAGCAGCGGGTCATCACGATGCGCGTCGTGGACAAGGGGGCGCCAGCGGACGCCGGGCCAGGGGGCGCCCTGCCTGGATCCGCAGCCCTGCTGCCGCAGCCGGGCGGCGTTCAGCCGGCGCCGGTGCTGCCGCATGCCGGGGCGTACCAGCCCAGCCGGGTGCCCTGGCCGGAGGCGTTGCTCGCTCTGCTGGCGGGTTTCCTGCTGGCTCGCCGGGCTGCCCGGCGGAGGGTCTGAGCGCGGTTGCGCGTACATCCGGGCCAATGCGACCCGCCCGCCTCCGCCACGCCAGGAGGCGAGCGGGTCTCTTGCGGCCCCATGCCGGCGCAGGCTGAGGGCATGATGGAGCACGTGAGGAGTCTGAGATTGAAGGTTGTGAAGACGAATAGAGGGCTGTGGGGCCGGGCGATCGCCTGTGTATGCAGCGGCCTGGTGGCTGCGTGGCTGGCAGGCTGCCTTCCCGCCGCGGACGTGGCCACGGCAGGCGGCGCGGCGACTGCTGCCACCGAGACGCTGCCCGCAGTCGCCACGGTCTCCGCGACGCCTATTACTCGCCCGGCCACAGTACGCCCGGCCACGGTACGCCCGACGCAGGCGCCCACCCGCGCCCCGTCGCCCACGGGGACGCCGGCGCCCCTGGTGGTTGAGACGCCTTCGCCCGCTCCCGATGCCTTCTCGATCGGCGGCATCAACCTGGCGGACGGGACGGCCCCGCTCACCATGCGCTATCCTCGCACGTGGGACGGGGGCGATGAGGTGGTGGTCGAGGGGATCGACCTACTGGTCTCTGACGGGGACGGGAGCAGTCTGGCGTACTTTAGCAACATTGGCGCCTGGTTAGGGGACCACAAGATCTTTGTCTACCCCGACACCGCCAGCGGCCGGCCGGTGCTGAGCATCCATGATGGCACCTACGCCGGCGTGGTGCTCGAGGCGGAGCCACTGCGCCAGCTCATCGAGGGGTCGTTCCGGAATCCTTACCCGCTGGAGACGATCCACGAGAACTTGGCCCTCTTGGCCGGGCTGCGCATCGTTCTCGAGCAGCGTGGCGTGGTGGCCGAGTTCGAGGTCGTCGAGGCGGTACGTATGGACGCGGATACCACGCTGGCCTACCGGGAGCGGCCGGGCGAGCTGAGCACGCTGCTCGCTCCGCTGCCCCGCGCGGACGATTCGTTCCTCATCCTCATCTGCTCCACTCGCCAGCCCAACGAGCCGGAGGAGATCTTCCCAGCCCGCTTCGTGCTGGCCGTGCAGCTCGTACGCTGAACCTAGGTGGGGCCGACGCACTGGCAGGGGCGCACTGCGGCGCCTGTTGACGCGTCGGCCTCCGCGCGCTAATATGGTGTTGTGTGGCCCCCTCCGCTCACCGCACATGCGTATGCGCCCGTGTTCCGGGCGCCCCTGTTCGCGCAACGTGGCGGAGCATGCCTGGGGGCGCATCCGGCGGCCTTTTCCCCATCTTCCTAATACTCACCCGTCGTTGGACGCTCCTTCATTGGGGTGTCGGCCCGCGGGCCTGCTGGGGCATGTTGCCACGGCCCGCTGAGGAGAAGGAGAAGACCATGGACAAGCGCAGGCTCGGCAATACCGGAGAGATGCTCTCGATCATCGGTTTCGGTGGGATCCTGGTCATGAACGAGACCCCCGCCGAGGCCAGCCGTCTGGTTCGTGACGCCGTCGAGGAGCGCGGCATCAACTACTTTGACGTGGCCCCCTCCTACGGCAACGCCGAGGAGCGCCTGGGCCCGGCGCTGGAGCCCTTCCGCAAGTCGGTGTTCCTGGCCTGCAAGACGGGCCAACGCAGTGCAGAAGGCGCCACGGCCGAGCTGCACAAGTCGCTCCAGCAGCTGCGGACGGACCATCTGGACCTCTACCAGTTGCACGCCGTTACCACCATGGCTGACGTGGACCAGATCATGGGCCCTGGTGGCGCACTGGAGGCCTTTGTGAGGGCGCGTGAAGAGGGCAAAACGCGCTACCTGGGCTTCTCGGCGCACTCGGAAGAGGCCGCCCTGGCGCTGATGGACCGCTTTGACTTTGACACGGTCCTCTTCCCGATCAACTGGGCCGCCTGGACGAAGGGCAACTTTGGCCCGCGCGTGGTGCAGCGTGCCCAACAGAAGGGCATGGGCATCCTGGCGCTCAAGGCCCTGGCGCACCGGCTCCTGGATGAGGGAGAACAGCGCCACTGGCCCAAGGCCTGGTACTATCCGGTGGAGACCTACGAGGAGGCGGCGCGCGGCATTCGCTTCACCCTCTCCAAGGGCGTG
>JAAZBY010000530.1 GCA_012513595.1 Chloroflexota bacterium | reverse complement strand
GTGCTGGTGATGATTACCGGAAACCCGCCCGAGAGCCGCGCCGTGGACGTCATGGAGATGGCCGTCGAGCAGTGGCGGACGCTGGCCATCGAGTACGACGTGGACAAGGCCAACGCGTACCTGGACGACTGCGGGCTGGACAAGAAGGATGCCGATGGCTTCCGCCTGCTGCCCAGCGGCAAGCGGCTGGTGCTGGTGATGATTACCGGAAACCCGCCCGAGAGCCGCGCCGTGGACGTCATGGAGATGGCCGTCGAGCAGTGGCGTGCCGTCGGGATCGACATCACCCTCAACGTGCAGGAGCCGGCGGCCGTCAGCGAGCGGCGCACGACGTCCGACTATGACATCGACGGCTGGGACGCCTGGACGGGCTACCACATCCCCACCATCCCCGACACGCTCTTCCCGGTGGGCGCGGGGTACTGCGGCTTCCGCGGCACGGCGATGTGGTACAACACCAAGGGCGAGAAGGGTGAGGCGCCCACGCCCGGTGACCCAATGGATCAGCTGATCCAGATCTACGAAAAGATGATCGCCTCCACAACCGACGAAGACCGTAACAAGTGGGTGCTCGAGGGCGTCAAGATCCACATCAACGAGGGCCCCTTTATGCTCGCGGCGGTGAACGACATCCCGAACATCGTCGTCGCGCGCAATAACATGCTGAACATCCCGCCCTTTGCCTTCACCGGTTCGTGGGCGCAGGGTGCGCCGGGTTGCACCCATCCTCCTCTCTACTTCTACAAGGTATAGCGCAGTCTAGTGACTGATAGGTGACGGGCTCGCGGCGCCGACGGTCGGCGCCGCGAGCCGCCGATGGAACGTCTTGGAGACAAATGCACCATGACGAGTTTCATCATCCGCCGGTTTCTCCACACCATCCCGCTGTTGTTCGTCATCTCGGTGGCGGTCTTTGCCATCATCACGCTGCCGCCGGGCGACTATATCACCATGCGGGCCGCCGAGCTGGAGCGCCTCGGTAGCCTGCGGGCCCTCGACGAACTCGCGGGCCTGAAGGTGCGCTACGGCCTGGACCAGCCCCTCTACGTCCAGTACTGGCGCTGGATCAGCAGGTTCGTGATCGGGGACTTTGGCGAGTCGTTCGCCTACAACATGCCCGTGGCCAAGCTCATCGGCCAGAACATGCTGCTGACCGTGGTGCTATCGCTGACCACAATGCTGTTCGCCTGGTGCGTGGCCATCCCGATCGGGGTCTACTCAGCGACGCACCAGTATTCGGCCGGCGACCAGTTCTTCACCCTCCTGAGCTTTACCGGGTTGGCCACGCCGTCGTTCCTGCTGGCGCTGATCCTCATGGTCATCTCGGTATACGTGTTTGAGACGCCGATCAGCGGCCTGTTCAGCCCCGGCATGGAGACCGCACCCTGGAGCCTCGCCAAGGTGGTGGACCTCGGCAAGCATCTGTGGCTGCCTATCATCCTAGTGGGCATGTCCAGCACGGCCTCGCTGGTGCGCGTCATGCGCGGCAACTTGCTGGACGTTTTGGGCCAGCAGTACGTCATGTCGGCGCGGGGGCGCGGCCTGACGGAGGGCACCGTGCGCTGGAAGCACGCCGTGCGCATGGCCATCAACCCGCTCATCAGCATGCTGGGGATGTCGTTCCCGAACATCATCTCGGGCTCGGTGATCATCTCCATCGTCCTGAGCCTGCCGACCAGCGGCCCGCTCCTCTACCGGGCGCTGCGCGTACAGGACATGTACCTGGCCGGCAGCTTCCTGATGCTGCTGAGCGTCATGCTGATCGCTGGGAACTTCCTGGCTGACCTGGCCCTGGCCTGGGCCGATCCGCGGATTACCTATGAGTGAGAACGGAGGGGGATCGATGGCTGGCTCTAGCACCGCGGATATGGGGCAGGAGGCACCCCTGTCGGGAGTGCCGCCGTCGGCTCAGATCGACCTGGCCGAGGAGGTCCAGAACGTCGAGTGGGCCAGCCTCAGCCAGTGGCAGCTGATCTGGCGGCGGTTCCTGCGCAGCCGGATGGCCGTGATCGGCGCGGTGATCGTTGGCCTGTTCTACCTGGTGGCCGTGTTGGGCGAGTTCATCGCGCCGTACGACCTGTCGACGCGCTTTACCGACGCCATCTATGCACCGCCCATGCTGCCGCGCTTTGTGGACGTGGACGGCAACTGGAGCGCGCGCCCCTTCGTCTACGGCCTCGTCAAAGACATGAACCCGGAGACGTTGGAGATCCACTACACGCCCGACACGTCGGTGAAGCACCCGATCTACCTGGGCGTGCGCGGGGTGGAGTACAAGGTGCTCTTTGGGGTAACCAAGACCAACTGGCACCTCTATGGCGCCGCCGACGGGGCACCCTTCCTGCTCTTTGGGTCTGACTCGCAGGGCCGCGACCTGTTCACGCGCTGCGTGCTGGGGTCGCAGATCTCCCTCTCGGTGGGTCTCTTTGGCGTGATCCTGAGCATCATTCTGGGCACAGTGCTCGGGGTGACCTCGGGGTACTATGGCGGATTGGTGGACGACCTGATGCAGCGCTTCTCCGAAGTGATCATGTCGGTGCCACAGATCCCGCTGTGGATGGCTTTGGCGGCGGCCCTGCCGCTGCACTGGTCACCGCTGAACATCTACTTTGGCATCACCATCATCCTGTCGCTGATCAACTGGGGCGGCCTGGCCCGCCAGCTGCGCGGGCGGACCCTGTCGTTGCGCGAGGAGGGCTTTACCCTGGCAGCCCACGCCGCGGGCGCCTCTGACTGGTGGATCATCCGCCGGCACCTGATCCCCAACAACGCCTCACACATCATCGTGGTGGGCACGCTGGCCATCCCCGGCATGATCCTGGGAGAGACGGCCCTGTCGTATCTGGGGCTGGGCATTCGGCCGCCGATGACCTCCTGGGGGGTGCTCTTGCAGGAGGCGCAGAACGTGCGCACGATCGTGTTCAACCTGTGGCTGATCATTCCGGCGGTGCTGGTGATCTTGGCGGTGCTCGGGTTCAACTTCTTGGGCGATGGCCTGCGAGACGCCGTAAGTCCCTTCAGCAAGTAGGATGGAACAGATGCAGAACCATTCGGAATCACCCCGTCCGGGGGAGATGGCCGGCAGCGATCAGGACCGGCTGATCGAGGTGGTTGACCTGGCGGTGCACTTTAAGCTCCTGCAGGGGACGCTGCGCGCCGTCGACGGCATCAGTTTTGAGATCCATCGCGGCCGGACGCTGGGCATCGTGGGCGAATCCGGCTGCGGAAAGAGCGTAACGGCGCAGTCGATCATGCGCCTGCTCCCGTCGCCGCCGGCCTATCTGGCCGGCGGCAAGATCCTGTTCCACGGCACGGCGGGCAATGGCCCCGTGGACCTGGCCGCCCTGGACCCCGCCGGCGCCGAGATGCGCGCGATCCGCGGCGGGGAGATCGCCATGATCTTCCAGGAGCCGATGAC
>JAAZBY010000529.1 GCA_012513595.1 Chloroflexota bacterium | reverse complement strand
CCTTGACCCGCTCGAACACCTCGTTCACCGCCGATTCCTCCTATGTGGATGGGGACATCATCTACCGGATCGTCCGCAAGTATAGCATCGCGGCCCATCCCCGTCAATGCAGCCACGTTGTGGCGCACCGTCCATCGGCCGCCACAGCCCACAACACCCGTATACCTGCCGGGTTACGTGCCCGCCGAGGGCTCCAAGGGCAGACGATGATCCATGAGCGATTGACAGGCCCCCCGCCCCGTGGTAACATGCGGCGGTCATCAGGGCTGATGATAGCACTGTAGAGAACCGTAAGTACCGACCGGCGAGCGGAGCGCCCTCTGCGAGATAGGCCTGACGGCGTAGCCGGGCAGGAGGAAACCATGAAGGTAGTCATTCCGCTGGCCGGCTACGGCAGCAGGCTTCGGCCACACACGTACAGCAGGCCCAAACCGCTCATGTACGTGGCCGGCAAGCCCGTGTTGGCCCATATTCTGGACGAGCTGCTCGTCCTGAACCCCGAGGAAGTCGTCTTTATCGTCGGCTACTTGGGGGACCAGATTGAGCGCTACGTCCGCGATCACTATGCGTTCCGGGCGCACTTTGTTGAGCAGCGCGAGCTGCTCGGCCAGGCGCATGCGCTGCAGTTGGCGCGCCAGCACATCCAGGGACCCGTCGTCGTCACCTTTGTGGATACCATCGCCAAGACCGACTTTTCGGTCGTCGAGCGGTGCGATGCCGACGGGATTGCGTTCGTCAAGGAGGTGGTCGATCCCCGCAGGTTTGGCGTCGCGATCGTAGAGAACGGCTATGTCAGCCAGTTCATCGAAAAGCCCACGACCCTTGAGCACCGGCTCACGGTCATCGGCCTCTACTACGTTCGCGATGGAGAGCATCTCATCCGCGCGGCAGATCGGCTGATTGCCAGCGGCAAGCAAACCAGGGGCGAGTACTTTTTGACGGACACCCTGCAGCTGATGGTAAACGATGGCGCCAAGTTCCGGGTGGCCGAGGTTGACGTCTGGGAGGACTGCGGCAAGGCAGACGCCGTGCTGCAGACCAACCGCTACCTGCTGGCCCACGGACACGACAACGCGGGCGTCGCTGCGCGAGAGGGCTCCCTGATCATCCCGCCAGTGAACATTGCGCCGACGGCCCGCATCCAACGCTCGATCATCGGCCCGAACGTCACCGTGGCGGCCGGCTGTACGATCGAGAACGCCCTGGTCGAGGACTCGATCATCGACGAGGGCGCCACCCTGGTGGACACGATCCTGGAGGGCTCCATCGTGGGGCCCCACGTCAGCCTGCGGGGTTACCGACAGAGACTGGACATCGGTGACACATCCGCGCTCGAGACTGTAGTGACGCCCTATCGGAACGAGGTTGTCTGATTCCTGGACTAGTTTCCCGCGTGAGGTCGGGATTCCAAGCATGACCCAGGTCGTACGGCAACAGGGAGAGAGCATTGAGAGCCTGCTGAAGCGGTTCAAGGGCGCCGTCCAGGAGGACGACATCCTGGGCATCTGCCGACAGCGCCGCTTCTTCGAGAAGCCGTGCCAGATCCGCAAGCGCAAGGCCGCTGCCAAGCTGCGCAAGAGCCGGCGCACGGCTCGCAAGGCCGCAGACCGCGGGGCCTAGTGCTCCGGCTACGAGACCAGTAATCGCAAGCGCCACCAGGGCATCCTGGTGGCGCTTGTTCCTTTTCGCCCGCGGCGACGCGCTTAGCGGGGAGAGTCCGCCCAGGGAGCCGCTTCGCCGAGTACCTCGTGCACCGTCGGCATCCACTCGCTGATGGGGATCCCTTGCGGGCAGCGCTCCTCACACTGGCGGCACGCGACGCAGTCGCTGGCCCGCGAGCCGTCCGGCAGCCGCTGGTAGCGGTGCCTCGCGCGTTCCGGCACGGCGTACATACGCCCCTCGTTATAGATCTCAAAGTTGCCGGGGATGTTCACCCCGCTCGGGCAGGGCAGGCAGTACTCGCACTTGGTGCAGGGGATCGGTGAGAGGCCGGCGTACGCCTCACGGGCCCGCACCACCGTCTCCTCCTCCTCGGCCGACATTGTTCCGACGCCAGAGCGGCTCGCGCTGGCCAGGTTCTCCTCGACCTGCGTCATGGTGCTCATGCCGCTCAGAACGACGGACACCTCCGGCTTGTTCCACAGCCATTGCAGGGCCCACTCGGCCGGGGTGCGCTGCACCGGGCCGGCCTCCCAGGCCTCGCGCACCGCCTGAGGAGGGTTCACCAGGCGCCCGCCCAGGAGCGGCTCCATGATCACCACGGCCAGCCCCTTCGACGCCGCGTAGCGCAGCCCCTCGGTGCCGGCCTGCACCTCCTCGTTCATATAGTTGTACTGGATCTGGCACATCGCCCAGCGGTCATAGCCGTCCACGATGGTACGGAAGGCCTCCAGCGAATCGTGGAAAGAGAAGGCCAGCTGCCCGATGCGCCCGTCAGCCTGGGCCTTGGCCGCCGATTCGAGCACGTCGTTCTCTAGGAGCGTCCTCCAGAGGTTGGCGTTGAGCGAGTGCAGGAGATACACGTCGATGTGCTCGTCCTG
>JAAZBY010000528.1 GCA_012513595.1 Chloroflexota bacterium | reverse complement strand
TCTCTTGGTGGCAATGGCGGAGGGGGCACACCCGGTCCCATCCCGAACCCGGCAGTTAAGCCCTCCAGCGCCGATGGTACTTCCCTGGTAACGGGGCGGAAGAGTAGGTCGCTGCCAAGAGAACCTGCTTTTCTTATTCCCTCCGACCCGCCGCGGCTGTGCCGCAGCGCCCCGCCTCCCCGTGGAGAGGTCCCTCTGCCGGGACCTGCCCGCCCCGTTTGGCGCCCTCTTTTTCCTGTGCTAGAATGTGCGTTGTCCGATGATCCGTGTTGGGGCGTCGCCAAGCGGTAAGGCAGCGGCCTTTGGAGCCGCCATACGGAGGTTCGAATCCTTCCGCCCCAGCCTCGTTTGCGCCCTGTGGGACAATCCCACCCCGCGCCATGGCCAAGTCATCCTCGCGACACCGCGAGAGCGGACTTGGCTTTAGTTTTTCGGAGGGCCCATGATGGGACAGCTCGCCTGCGTTATCCTCGCCGCCGGACAGGGGACCCGGATGAAGTCGCGGCTACCCAAAGTGCTCCACCAGGTCTGCGGCCGGCCGCTGGTGCTCTGGTCGGTCGCCAACGCGCGCGCCCTCGGGGCGGAGCCGATCGCCCTGGTAGTTGGCCACGGCGCCGACGAGGTGCGCGCCACGGTGGGAGAGGGGCCGCGCTACGTCACCCAGGGGGAGCAGCTGGGCACGGGACACGCCGTGCTCACGGCGCGGCCGGCTGTTGAGGGCGCCGCCGACACGGTCCTGGTACTGTACGGGGACATGCCCGGCCTGCGGCTGGAGACGCTTCAGCGTATGGTCACGCTGCACCGCCAGCGGCGCCCGGCAATCACGATGCTCACGGTCGACTCGGCGGACTCGATGGGCTTTGGCCGCGTGGTGCGAGACGAGGCGGGCCACGTGCGCGTTATCGTCGAGGAGGCGGCAGCGACGCCGGAGGTTCTGGCCCTCACTGAGCTGAACTGCGGCGTCTACTGCTTTGACGCGGCCTGGCTGTGGAAGCATCTCCCCCTCATCCGCCCCACCCCGCCCAAGAACGAGTACTATCTCACCGACGTGGCCGAGCTGGCCGTGGCCAGTGGCGACAGCATCGAGACGGTCACCATCACCGATGTCGGCGAGGTGCAGGGGATCAACACCCGGGTGCACCTGGCCCGCAGTGAGGCAGCCCTGCAGGCCCGCCTCCGCGAGCGACTCATGCTCGAGGGCGTCACCTTGGTGGACCCTGCCACCACCTACCTGGGCCCCGACGTGACCGTCGGGCCGGATACGGTCATTCAGCCGAACACGCACCTGCAGGGCGCCACCCATATCGCGGGCGGCTGCGTCGTGGGGCCCAACACTGTGGTGCGCGACACGTCTATAGGCGAGGGCTGCACAGTGCTGGCCTCGGTGCTCGAGGGTGCAGTCGTTGAGGAGGGGGTGTCCATCGGCCCCTTTGCGCACCTGCGGCCGGGCGCTCACCTGGGCGCCGGCGTGCACATGGGCAACTTTGGTGAGGTCAAGAACGCCTACCTGGCCCCGGGCACCAAGATGGGCCACTTTTCGTACATCGGCGACGCCGAGCTGGGCCCCGACGTCAACGTGGGGGCCGGCACGGTCACCTGCAACTATGACGGCCAGCAAAAGCACCGCACGGTCATCGGGGCGGGAACCTTTGTCGGCAGCGGGAGCATGCTGGTGGCCCCGCTGCGGGTGGGCGCCGGTGCCAAGATCGGGGCTGGCTCGGTGGTGACGCACGACGTGCCCGAGGGCACCCTCGTCTACGGCGTGCCCGCACGCCCCAAGGGCCCGGCACGCGGCGCGAACTGAAGGAGATCGACGTGAGAAAGGTGCAGATCGCCGACCTGGACGCGGGATGGCGCGAGCTTCTTGCGGCCGCCGAGGAGGCTCGGGAGCAGGCCTACGCGCCCTACTCGCGGTTCCCGGTGGGCGCCGCAGTACGCACGGGCGATGGGGCGGTCTACAGCGGGGCGAACATTGAGAACGCCGTGTACGGCCTGACGGCGTGCGCCGAGCGCGTGGCGCTGTGGAAGGCGGTGTCGGAGGGGGAGCGCGAGTTCGAGGCCCTGGCCGTAGTCACGCGGACCGGCTCGACCCCCTGCGGCAGCTGCCGACAGGTGATGGCCGAGTTCGCGCCCAGGATGGCGGTCCTCGTCGCCGATACGGAGGGCGGCGCCTGGCTGACCTCGGTGGCAGCGCTCCTGCCCCACTCTTTCGGTGAGGAGGACCTCGAGCGGGCGTACGGGGAGGATCGCGGGCAGGACGAGACCCGCACAGCGGCCGACCAGTAGGTACGATGGAGGGCGGGCCCTCAGGAGGCATCATGAGCACAGCAGACGTCGCATGGAGAGAGGCGCTGAAACGCCGGGCCGAGGAAGTGGTGCGGGCCGCGGAGAGCGCGCCGCAAGCGGCCGTCCCGAGCCCAACCGTGGCACAGCTGGCCGGCATGATCGACCACACGGTGCTCAAGCCCGAGGCGACCCCTGAGATCATCGACAGGGCCTGCGCAGAGGCCCGCCAGTACCGGTTTGCGGCGATGTGCATCAACCCTTGCTACGTCCGACGCGTCGCCCAGGCGCTGGCCGGCAGCGGCGTGGCGGTCTGCTCCGTCGTGGGGTTCCCGCTGGGGGCCAGCCTGCCCGAGGCCAAGGCCTTTGAGGCGGAGCGGGCCATCCGCGACGGCGCCAGCGAGATCGACATGGTCATCGCCGTGGGGGCGCTCAAGGCGGGCGACTATGCCGCTGTGCGCGACGACATCGCCGCGGTGGTTGCGGCCTGCCGGCAGGGGGGTGCCCTGCTTAAGGTGATCATTGAGACGGCCTACCTGACCGACCTGGAAAAGGCGATCGCCTGCCTGCTCATCGTCGAGGCGGGCGCCGACTTTGCCAAGACCTCAACCGGCTTTGGCCCCGGCGGGGCCACCGAGCACGACGTGCGCCTGATGCGCGCCGCCGTGGGCCCCAGGCTAGGGGTCAAGGCAGCGGGGGGCGTGCGCACCTACGACCAGGCGGTCGCCATGGTTCGCGCCGGGGCCACGCGCATCGGCGCCAGCGCCGGGCCGGCCATCCTGGCCGGCGCTCCGGCCTGAGGGGCCGGCTATGGAAAGGTGTGACGGAGCCGAGCAGGCGCTGCGCCGCGAGATCGTCCGCGCCTGCCGCCTGATGTACGCGCGGGGGCTGATCGCGGCGACGGACGGGAACGTCTCGGCCAGGCTGGGGGCCAACCTACTGCTGGCGACGCCGAGCGGCGTGCCCAAGGGGCTTGTCGAGGAGGAGGACCTGGTCATCACCGACCTGCAGGGGCAGCCGGTCGCCGGCGAGCCCCACCCGCGCGGATACCGGGCTTCCGCCGAGCTGCGCCTGCACCTGGAGGCCTACCGCCGGCGCCCGGAGATTCGCGCCGTGGTGCACGCACACCCCCCGGTGACGACGGCGCTGACGGTGGCCGGCATCACACTGGCGCCCTGCGTGATCCCAGAGACCCTGGTGAACCTGGGCACCATCGTGACGACGGACTATGCCACGCCGACCTCGGCGCAGGGCCCAGTCGTGATCCGGGATCTCATCGGGCGGCACGATGCACTCGTGCTCGACCGCCACGGCGCGGTGACCGTCGGCCTCAGCGTCATGGATGCCTACGCCAAGATGGAAAAGGTGGAGAGCACCGCGGCGGTGTTGGCCACTGCCCGGCAGCTGGGAGAGGTGCGCATCCTGCCGCTGGACGAGATTCGCCGCCTGGTAGAGATGCGCGCGCAGCACCTGGGCGTTACGCCCGGCGAAGCGGCGCCCGACTGCGCCCGTTGTGGGGCCTGCGCGGGGTACCGCAGCCTGGGCTGACGGCGTACTTGCGAGGGGAGGATCCATATGCCACGACCGCACGTGTACGGTCGAGAGGGCATCGTCCTGCGCGAGCTGGACTTTGCCGAGGCGGATCGCATCCTCACGATACTGACCCCCGCGGGCAAGGTCAGCGCGCTGGCCAAGGGCGTGCGCCGGACGACCAGTCGCAAGGCCGGGCACCTCGGGCTCTTTGCGCGGGTGCGCCTGATGCTGGCCCAGGGACGCAACCTCGACATCGTCACCCAGGCCGAGTGCCTGGAGGAGTTTGAGGGCCTGCGGCGGGACCTGATGCGCTTCTCATGCGCCTGCTACGTGGGGGAGATCGTCGCGCAGGTGGCGCCGGAGGACGAGGACGCCTCGGCGCTGTATGACCTGCTTGTGCGCGCGCTACGCTGGTTCTCAGAAGAGACTGACCTGGACCTGGGGGTGCGGTTCTGTGAGCTGCGCCTGCTCGAGTTCGCCGGGTACCGGGCAGAGCTCTTTTCCTGCGTGGCCTGCCAGGCGCCCATCGCGGCCGAGGAGAACGTCTTTAGCGCCGAGATGGGGGGCCTGCTGTGTCCGCGCTGCGGCGTCGGAGTGCCCGGTGCCGTCACCGTGTCGCTCAACGCGCAGAAGGTCCTGCGCTACCTGGCCCGCCACGACCTGGGGGCGATCCGCGGCCTGCGCGTGGGGCCGGCCACGCACGCTGAGCTCGAGGTTCTGCTGATGGGTTACCTGGAGTACACCCTCGAACGTGACCTGCGGTCGGCCGCCTTCCTGCGGAGGCGCAAGGAGGACCTCGCCGCGGGCAGCCCTTAGGCGGCCCGAGCGTGCAAGAAGCCCGACGAGACCCCGATTCTGTCGCCCGCGTCGCCTATTCGTGCGCTTTCGGTGCGCACCGCACGCGGCGATTCGCCTAGAGGTGAACGCCACATGGATTTCCAAAAAGTCGTCATGCGCCTGAACGAGTTCTGGGCCGCACATGGCTGCGTGGTCTGGCATCCTTACAATGGCCAGGTGGGCGCGGGAACGCTGAACCCGGCCACCGCGCTGCGCGTGCTCGGCCCAGAGCCGTGGAACGTGGCCTACCTGGAGCCGTCCGTGCGGCCCGCCGACGGCCGCTACGGTGAGAACCCCAACCGCTGGCAGGAGTACTACCAGTACCAGGTCATCCTCAAGCCGGATCCGGGCAACCCGCAGGAGCTCTATCTCGACAGCCTCCGTGCCCTGGGCATCGACACGGCCCGTCACGACGTGCGCTTTGTGGAGGATAACTGGGAGTCTCCTGCGTTGGGCGCCTGGGGGTTGGGCTGGGAGGTGTGGCTCGACGGCCAGGAGATCAGCCAGTACACGTATTTTCAGCAGGCCGGTGGGCTGGAACTGAACCCGGTGGCGGTGGAGCTGACCTACGGCCTGGAGCGCATCGTCATGGTGCTTCAGGGGGTGCGCAGCATCGCCGACATTCGCTGGCGCAACGACCTGACCTACGGGCAGATCCGGCTGCAGGGAGAGATCGAGGCCTGCACCTACAACTTTGAGGTGGCCGACGTCGACAGCCTGTTCCGGCTGTTCGAGATCTATGAGGGCGAGGCCGGCCGCGCCATCGAGCGGGGCCTGGTGATGCCGGCGCACGACTATGTGCTCAAGTGCTCGCAGGCCTTCAACGTCCTCGACGCCCGCGGGGCGGTGGGCGTTACGGAACGGGCCCGCTTCTTTGTGCGCATGCGCGACCTGGCCCGCCGCGTGGCGGCCCTCTACGTCGAGCAGCGTGAGGGTATGGGCTTCCCGCTCAAGGTTGCCGCGACGGAGGCGGACGCACCGGTGCCCACGCCGCTGCCGCGCCCCGTACAGCCCAGCGGTGATGGCCCCCATGACTTGGTGGTGGAGATCGGCTGCGAAGAGCTCCCTGTGGGCGACCTCGACAGCGCCCTGAGCCAGCTCGACGCGGCCCTCCGCAAGGTCTTGGCCGGCGCACGGCTGGACTATGCCGGCCTGCGCACCCTTGGCACGCCACGGCGCCTGGTGGCCATGGTGGAGGGCCTGGCCCCCTCCCAGCGTAACGAGCAGCGTGTGATCAAGGGGCCGCCGGCCAGCATCGCCTACGATGCCGCCGGCCAGCCGACCAAGGCGGCCCTCGGCTTTGCACGCAACCAGGGGGTGGCCCCCGAGGCGCTGCAGAAGAAGGACTATGACGGCAAGGACTATGTCGTCGTCGTGAGCGTCGACGCGGGGCGGCCGGCCAGCGAAGTGCTGGCCGAGCTCCTGCCGGAGGTCGTCGCCTCGCTCACCTTTGGCAAGGCGATGCGCTGGAACGAGAGCGGCGTGGCTTTCTCACGGCCGCTGCGCTGGTACGTGGCGGTGCTTGGTGACGTGGTGGTGCCCTTTGAGTACGCCGGAGTGCGGAGCGGCCGCGTGTCGCGGGGCATCCGCTCCAAGGGCTCCCCGGCGATCGCCATTCCGAAGGCCGCCGACTATGCGCCAGCCATGGCTGACGCCGGCATCGTCCTGGACGTGGCCGACCGCGAGGCGCGGGTGCTTGCCGAGGCGCAGAGGCTGGCCGCCGAGGTGGGCGGAGAGATCCCCGACGACGCTGACCTCCTCCGCGAGGTGGCCAACCTGGTGGAGGAGCCCCTGGTCCTGCGCGGGGCCTTCGCGGAGGAGTACCTGCAGCTGCCGGACATGGTCCTCCTGGCCGTGATGCGCAAGCACCAGCGCTACCTGCCGGTCATGGCCGACGGGCGGCTGCTGCCCTGCTTTGTGGCCGTGGCCAACGGTACCAACCTCGACCCGGACGCTGTGCGGCACGGGAACGAGGAAGTGCTGCGCGCGCGCTATGCCGACGCCGCCTTCTTTTACGCTGCCGACGTGGCCAAGCCGTTGGAGGAATACACTGCCGCGTTGGCCACGCTGACCTTCCAGGAGCGCCTCGGCTCGGTGCTGGACAAAGTGCACCGTCTGGAGCACCTGGTCCCCGAGCTTGCCGACATGCTCGGCCTGACGGCAGCGGAGCGGCGGGCGGCCGAGCGGGCGGCCTCGCTGGCCAAGAGCGACCTCGCTACGCAGATGGTCGTCGAGCATACTTCCCTGCAGGGGCAGATCGGCCGACACTATGCGACCCTGGCCGGTGAGGACGCCGCCGTGGCCCAGGCCATCGAGGAGCACTACCTGCCCCGCTTTGCCGGTGATCGCTTGCCGGAGGGCCAGGCGGGCCTCGTCGTGGGCCTGGCCGACCGGCTGGACACCCTCGTGGGGCTCTTCTCGGCGGGCGTACGGCCCTCCGGCGCGGCGGATCCGTGGGGCCTGCGGCGTGCGGCGCTGGGGCTCATCCAGGTTCTGCTGGGCAAGGGCGTCTCTCTGGCCCTGCCACAGGCCTTCGCCGCGGCGGCCGAGCAGCTGGCCCTGGACGTGAGCGAGGAGACGCTGCGCGACGTGACGGAGTTTGTGGAGCGGCGCCTGCGCGTGTACCTGCTTGACGCCGGCTTCCGCTTCGACGCGGTCGATGCCGTGTTGGCAGAGCGGGCCTACAACCCGGCCCTGGCCGAGGAGACGCTGCGCGCCCTGGTGCCTTGGGTGGGTCGGGAGGGCTGGGCGGCCATCCTGGATAGCTACGCGCGCTGCGTGCGCATCACGCGCAATGAGGCTACCGTCCATGCCATCGAGCCGCAGCACCTTGGTGAGCCGGCGGCGGTGGCCCTCTACGAGGCCTACCGAGCGGAGGCCCCCGGCGTAGCCCAGGCCAACAGCGTGGACGGCCTGATGGAGGCGCTGGTGCGTCTGCGCCCCGCGATCACGGCCTTCTTTGACGAGGTACTGGTCATGGTCGAGGACGCCGAGGTGCGCGACACGCGGCTGGGCCTCCTGCAGGCCATCAGCGCCCTGCCTGAGGGGATCGTCGACCTCACCCTGCTGGAAGGGTTCTAGAAGCAAAAGGCCCGCGACGCCAAACCTTCGCTGCTTGGCGTCGCGGGCCTTTGCGCGCTTCCGGCATGGGGCGGCTATCTACTCCACGCGCGCCCCGAAAGGCACCAGGGCCAGCTGCAGCAGTTTGAGATGCTGCTTGGCAAAGGGCAGGCCCACCACCGTGACGGCCAGTATCAGCGCCAGCACCAAGTGCACGATGGCCACCTCCACGCCCCCGAACACCCACCAGAGCACGTTCATCAGGATCGACAGCAAACCGCCCGCCGATCCCGTAGTGTTGACCTCTCTGCCAAAGGGGAAAAGAGCCAGGCCCGCCAGTTTGAAGAGCTGCAGCCCAAAGGGGATGCCGACGATCGTCAGGCAGAGGACCAGGCCCCCGATCAGGTAACCGAGGGAGATCAGTATTCCCCCGCCGAGGAATATCCAGAGCAAGTTGCCGAGTGCGCTCACGTCAGGTCTCCTCTCTGTGAGTAGTCTACTCGCAATACGCGTCGCGCGCGGCGGGGTTGCACCTCCATAGGGGTGCGGCCGGCGGGGGGGCCGCACGGAAACCTCGAGGGCGGGCTCACTTGCAGGATACCCCCCCAGCCCCTATAATGGCCGGGATGCGAGCGTGCGTGAGATGCAGACGTGATTTGGAGGTACACTCAATGACGACCAAGTGGGTCTACCTGTTCTCTGAGGGGAACAGGAACATGCGCAATCTGCTGGGTGGCAAGGGCGCGGGCCTGGCGGAGATGTCCAACGCCGGCCTGCCCGTCCCCCCCGGTTTCACCGTGACGACTGAGGCCTGCCTGGCCTACTTTGCCCATGACGGGAAGCTCCCTGAGGGGATGTGGGATCAGGTCGTCGCCGCCATGAAGAAGGTTGAGGCGCAGACCGGCAAGGGCTACGGCGACGCCAAGAACCCTCTGCTGGTTTCGGTGCGCTCGGGAGCCCGGGTTTCCATGCCCGGCATGATGGATACCGTCCTGAACCTGGGCCTGAACCCGGAGACGCTTCAGGGCATGGCCGCCCTGGCCGACAACGAGCGCTTTGCTTACGACTCGTACCGCCGGCTGATCGCCATGTTCGGCCGCACGGTCAAGGGGATCAACGGGCGCCTGTTCGAGGCGATCCTGGACGAGTACAAGGCCAAGACTGAGGGCGGACGCGACACCGATCTGACCGTGCCCATGCTCAAGGAAGTCGTCAACGACTACAAGGCGCTCTACAAGCGCGAGCTAGGCGAAGAGTTCCCCGACGACGTCTGGGAGCAGCTGCGCCAGGGGATCGAGGCGGTGTTCCGCTCTTGGTTCGGCGCTAACGCCGCCACCTATCGCCGGCATAACAACATCCCCGACGACTGGGGCACCGGCGTGAACATCTGCACCATGGTCTTTGGCAACATGGGTGACAACTCGGGCACTGGCGTGGCTTTTACGCGCAACCCGAACACCGGCGATAACCGGCTGTTTGGCGAGTACCTCGCCGACGCCCAGGGCGAGGACGTGGTGGCTGGCATCCGCACGCCGCTACCGATCGCCGAGCTGGCCGACGCCAACCCCGAGGTGTACAAGCAGTTCGAGGATCTGGCTCACCGCCTGGAGCGGCACTACCGTGACATGCAGGACCTCGAGTTCACCATCGAGCGTGGCAAGCTCTGGATGCTGCAGACCCGCTCGGGCAAGCGCACGGCGCGCGCGGCGATCAAGATCGCTGTGGACCTGGTCGATGAGGGCATTCTGACCAAGGAGGATGCCGTCGAGCGCATCAGCCCCTACGACGTAGACGTGCTGCTGCACCCGTCGTTTGATCCGCGTGCCAAGGATCAGGCCCGCGAGGACGGCCGCCTGGTTGCCAAGGGCCTCAACGCCTCCCCCGGCGCGGCCACCGGCGCGGCCGTGTTTGACTCGGACCGTGCCGAGAAGCTCGGTGAGGCCGGTGAGGCCGTTATCCTGGTGCGCCCGGAGACCTCTCCCGACGACGTCGGCGGGATGCTGGTGTCGCGCGGCGTGCTCACCCAGCACGGCGGCGCCACGTCGCACGCGGCCGTGGTGGCCCGCGGCCACAACCTGCCCTGCGTGGTGGGCGTCGAGTCGATCTCGGTGAACGACGTGACGGCCCAGTTCACCATCGGCGACCGCGTCGTCAAGGAAGGCGACGTCATCTCCATCGACGGCACCACCGGCGAGGTCTTTGTTGGCGCCATTCAGACGCTCGAGGTCGACTTTGCCCGTGAGCAGGAGCTGGCTCGACTGCTGGCTTGGGCGGACGAGATCCGTCAGCTGGGCATCTATACCAACGCCGACTACCCCCGCGACGCGCAAGTGGCCCGCTCTCTGGGGGCCGAGGGGATCGGCCTGTGCCGCACCGAGCACATGTTCTTTGACCCAGTGCGTCGCCCGGCCGTGGTGGGCATGATCATGGCCCGCAACGAGACCGAGCGGGCCAGGTTCCTCGAGCAGCTGCTGCCCTATCAGCGTGCCGACTTTGAGGGGATCTTTGCGGCCATGGACGGCCTGCCCGTGACCATCCGCCTGATCGACCCGCCCATGCACGAGTTCCTGCCCCCGCGCATCGACCTGGTTGAGGAAGTCACCCGGCTGCGCTGCACTGGTGAGAACCCCAAGGAGCTGGCCGAGAAGGAAAAGATGCTCGAGGTGGTCGAGTCCATGTGGGAGACCAACCCGATGATGGGCCTGCGCGGCTGCCGTGTGGGCCTGCTGTACCCGGGCATCACCGAGATGCAGGTGCGCGCCATCTTCCAGGCCGGCTGCCGCCAGGCCAAGAAGGGCGTGGACGTCCATGCCGAGATCATGATCCCGCTGGTGACCCACATCAACGAGCTGAACGCCGAGTGCGACAAACTCGAGGCGGTGGCCCGCGAGGTGATGGCCGAAGAGGGCGTCGAGATCGACCACAAGTTCGGTACCATGGTGGAGACGCCGCGCGGCGCACTCACGGCTGGCGAGTTGGCCCAGCGCGCCGAGTTCTTCTCCTTCGGCACCAATGACCTGACCCAGATGGGCTTTGGCTTCTCACGTGACGACGCCGAGGGCAAGTTCCTGCAGGCCTACGTTGAGAAGGGCATCCTGCCGCGCAACCCCTTCCAGACCATCGACGAGGGGGGCGTGGGCAAGCTGGTCAGCATGGCCGTGGCCGACGGCAAGAAGGTTCGCCCGGATATCGAGCTGGGCGTGTGCGGCGAGCACGGTGGCGACCCCGAGTCGATCGACTTTTTCCATCGCGTGGGGCTGAGCTACGTGTCTTGCTCACCCTACCGCGTGCCGGTGGCCCGCCTGGCTGCCGCGCAGGCAGCGCTGCGGCATGACGTCAGGCGGGTCAAGGGCGACGAGCCCTCCGCCTAGCACGGCGCGACCAAGGGGCCAGGCCTCCCGTAGGGGCGCCTGGCCCCTTCTGTCTCTAGACGCCCGACGGTGCGCCGGCCCGCGCGCTTCTCGTTGACCAGGCCGGCTCCCCGCCGTACAATGCCGGTGGAACACACGTTCGGCGGCGCGGGGGTCTGCGCCGCGCATCTGCCCCGTCGTGCACCACCCCGGCGCGGGCCATCTCACACCCTTCTGGAGGATCCGCGAGTGCGCGTTCGACCCCGGAGTACCCCGTGAGGCAGCATCGTACCCTTCTCGTGTGCACCATTCTGCTCCTGGCCGGGGCACTGGCAGCGGGCGCGCTGGCTTGGCCCGCCCTCGACGCGCAGGTGCCCTCGGCGCAGGCGGGGCTGTCGGCGGCGGCCAACCCCTCGACCGTGGCTGCCGGACAGCGCGTGACGTATACGGTCAGGATCGATAACGGGAGCACTGCGCCGCTCACGGGGGTCGCGTTGCGCCACACGCTGCCGGCCGGTTTCGACCTGGTGCCCGGCTCCACCAGGATGCGCGCCAATGGCGTGGCCGTGCCGGGCGGGGACCCGGCCATGGCCGGGCAGACCCTGACTTGGCAGGGGCTCATCGTCCCGACCGGGCGTACAGACTCGGTCGTGGGGATGCACTCTTTCCTCCAGAACGGGTGCGACCGTGAGGTCTGCTCCGTTGGCTACCAGCTGGACCGCGTCCGCGACCTGATGGGCTCCGGCGCCTACGTGAAGCAGCTGGTGCACCACATCGACGTGAACACGTCCGGGCCGGACGCCCGCTGGGTCGAGTTCGTCAAGGGCGCCTACGG
>JAAZBY010000527.1 GCA_012513595.1 Chloroflexota bacterium | reverse complement strand
TCGCACGTCTCCAGCATCATCGCCAAGCTAGGCGTCGCCTCGCGCACCGAGGCCGTCGCCATCGCCCTGCGCCACAACCTGGCCACCTGACGGACCCCCCGATCACGCGATAGGCCGACCCGCAGATGCCCCGGACGCCCGATGAGTCCGGGGTGTTCTTCTTGTACCCTGCGACCAGGTTGAAGGAGCGCCGAGGTCGGCGAGAAGGCAGGGACACGTTGCACGCAAAACGGAATCCGTACTGGCGAGCGCCCTACGCAGATGAGGAAGCACAAGGAGGAACCACGATGCAGGACAATCCCAGGGGTCGATGGAGCGAGAGGGCCCGCGGCCTCGTCAGGGGCAGCGTGACCATGCTGATGGTGGCTGCGCTGGCCGGCTGCGTCGCCGTGGCGGGCGGCATCGACGACCAGGCCGCAGACGCGGAGGCCGCAGACGCCGAGGCCGCTGTGGCCGTGATCGAGCAGTTCTATGGCTGGTACCTGCACCAGACGCCGCAGGGTGCCCCCCTGGCCGCGGCGACGTACGGCCAGCGTCGCGAGCTGACCGCTGAGCTCGTCGCCAGAGTGCAGGAGGCTATCGCCGGCTTCACTGGGGGAGGGGTCGATCCCTTCCTCTGCGGCCAGGACGTGCCCGGCAGCGTCATGGCCGGTGAGGCGACGGTATCCGGCGATGAGGCCGTGGTGCGGCTGGCGGCGCTCTACGTCGGCAACCCGCTGGCCTCACAGCTGGACGTACGCTTGACGCGCGTGGAAGACGGTTGGAGGATCGCCGAGGTCTCGTGCAGCGGAGAGATGACGCCGCTGACCGCAGCGCAGACGGCTCAGTCCTTCTATGCCATGTACCTGCAGTCGGCCCGCCGTGGCAGCCCGCTGGCTGACGCGGCCTACCGCGACATGCCTTTCCTGGCACCCGAGTTCGTCGCGCACGTCAGCAAGGTGGTGAGCAGCTTTGAGGGGGGCGGGTACGACCCGATCCTCTGCGCCCAGGACGTGCCCGACGCCGTGACGGCTGCCAGCGCGCAGGTGAACGGCGACGTTGCCACGGTCGAGATGAAGTCGTCCTTCGAGGGGCACCGCTTCACGGTGCAGCTAGCCGCGCGCAACGGTGGCTGGCTCATCACGGGCGTCACCTGCCGGTAGATCGGCACAGGCCGGGCGGCAAGGGAGGCCGGGGACAGCCCCCGACCTCCCTTTTCGTGGGCGCAGCGGCGCCAGGCTCAGTCCGTGATCAGGCGGGCGCGCCGGAAGCGCATCAGCCCCACGGCGAGCAGCGCCGTGTCCAGAGCCAGCAGGGTCCCGAGCGCCACCAGCACCCCGAGCGACGGCACCGCCCCGCCCGACATGTGAGCGGCCAGTGCCTCCCAGTCGATCGGCAGCGCCCGCAGCCCGTACATCGACCCGAACACCAGCACGAGCGAGGCCAGGCTCAGCGTCTGCTGCGCCTGCCGCACCGTGCTGGCCCGCAGCGAGACCAGCACTCCCACCGCCGCCGCCAACAAGGAGATGAGCAGCGTGAGCAGCACGATGGAGATGGCCATGTCGGGCGAATAGAGGAGCAGCCCGTCGCCGCGAAAGCGCAGGTTCGTGGTCACCAGGCCGAGGAGCAAGGCCGCCAACGAGGTGGCCCAGCCATAGGCCACCGCCGCCCCCACCTTGCCGAGGTATATGGCCCGGTCCGGCAGGCGCGTGGCCAGTAGTGACTCGAGCGTGTGCCGCTCCCGTTCGCCGGCGAACGACTGGGCCACCACGGTGGAGATGAGCAGCATCGGTACCCAGGCCCAGAAGAGCAGAGCGCTCGGAGAGGTGACCCATTCCTTGCCAAAGTTGTAGGGCAGTAGGATGCCGAACACGCCGATGGAAACCAGCGTCTGGCTCAATCCACTGGCAAACCGGCCCCGCCCCGCGCCCTGGCGCAGCTCGACCAGTTCCTTCCACATCACCGTCTGCACGTCGGCGACGAGCGGCCTGTCCCACGGACCACCGCGCTCTGCCATCACTCAGGCACCCCCATCTGCTCCTCCTGGACCAGTGTGAGGAAGACGTCCTCCAGGCTGGCCTGGCCGCGCCGGATCTCCGACACCTCGGCACCGGCCATGACCAGGATACGGTTGACGGCGGCCGTCCCCACCTCCTCGCCCGCCTGGATGACCAGGCGCGACCCCTGCACCTCGGCCCCCTCGACGCCGGGGAGGGCCCGCAAGGTAGTCAGCACCTCCTCGCCAAAGCCTGCGCCCCACACCTCGATCGTCGGGGCGCCCGACTGGCTGCGCAGGTTGGCGGGGCTGTCCACCGCCAGCAGCCTGCCCTGACGGATGACCCCGACCTGGGCACAGAGCCGCTCCGCCTCGGCCAGGTTGTGCGTGGTGAGGAAAACGGTCACCCCCTCGCGAGCGGCCAACGAGGAGAGATCCTCGTGCAAAGCCGCGGTCGCCACCGGGTCGAGCCCGGCCGACGGCTCGTCGAGGAAGATCAGCGCTGGCCGGTGCAGCAGAGCGCGCGCTACCGCCAGTTTCTGCCGCATGCCTCGGCTCCAGGTGGCCACCAGGTCATGCCGGCGCTCCCAAAGGCCCAGGTGGCGCAGCAGCTCCTCGATCCGCGCCGCGCGTTCGCCCACCGAGAGGCCGTAGATCCGCGCGTAAAAGAGGAGGTTCTCATGGGCGCTGAGCCGTTCGTACAGGCCGGTATGCTCGAGGAGGGCGCCAGTCCGCTCGCGGATCCGGTCAGCCTGGGCCTGCGTGTCAAAGCCGAGCACCTCCGCACGGCCCGCGGTAGGCTCCAGCAGGCCCAACAGCAGGCGGATCGTGGTGGTCTTGCCCGAACCGTTGGGTCCCAGGAAGCCAAAGATGATCCCGCGCGGCACGTGCAGGGTGAGGCCGTCGACGGCGACCACGTCGCCAAAGCGCCGCGTGAGGTCCTCGGTAGAGATCGCTGTCTCCATGGCTACTCCTCCGCCGGGGGCTGGCCGGCAGGGCTGCTCTTCGCGGCGAACCAGACGAGATGCCCGATGCCCGAGACGGTGAGAGCCGCGCCCATGGCACCGAGATAGACAGCGCTGGCGGGCACCGGGCCGGCTGTCGGCGCCACATATACGGATAGCGCCCCGAGCAGTCCCGAGAGAGCGGCAAGAAGATGAAAGCGCAACAGACAGAGCCTTTCCCCCAGGAGCAACATGGCCACGCCAAGCCCCAAGGAGAAAAAGAGCGCCATCCATGAAAGGGTTGCGTCCGCGACGGTTTGCAGCCGCGCAGTGCGCGCCGTCGCCCAGATGGTCGACCCGGCCAGTACCGTCCCGCTCAGCGCCAGGGCCCGCCGTCGGAGGGGCTCTCCCCACATCTCTGGGAGGGGTACGTGGCGAGACAGGGTCGTGGCCTTCTTTACCGCCAGAAGGATGCTGCGCATGCCCACTCCGTAGGCCAGGATGGCGCACGGGGCGCCCACCGCAATGAGGCTCGTGAGGGGCCCGGCAGCCGGCTCGCTCCCCCGCCACCAAAAGTAGGCGGCCGCCGCCAACAGCAGCACTCCCTGGAATGCCTGCGGCAGGCCATCCAGAAACCAGGCACGGTGGGCCTGGCGCAGCAGTCGTTGGACGTCGTTGTCTGTCATCGGCATCGCTCCTGCACGCAGGCCTGCCCCAGCCATCGGGCGAGGCCGGCCTCATACGCACCGTCGGTGGGCTCTGCGCGCCTCACGGCCTCCGGCCTCGGCGCCGCGGCACCCGTGCCATACTACTGTCATGCCGCCAGGCTGGCAAGCCCTGCTGTGCCGCTGTGGGCACCAGCGCTTGGCGCCGCCCGGTCGGCAGGCTACAATCCCTCCGTCAGGCCTGTAGCATGGAAAGGAGTGGCGACATCATGAATCTGCTCTCGACGATCCATGGCTCTCTTCTGGAAGGGTTCTACCCGCGCGGGTGGGACCTGGCCCGCATCGACGCCTGCTGCGCACACCCGCCCGAGAGCGTCACCGAACGCCAGTCATTCTGGAACGCCGATTTCACCCCCGTCCCCTGCGATAGCGTGGCCGACCTAGACGTCTACATGGGCCACGAGATCGCCTGGGAAATCGCCCAGGCCAGACGTGAGGGGCGCCCCCTCGCGGCGATCCTGCCGGTGGGGCCCATGGGCATGTATCGCTGGACGGTGTACTTTTTGCGCGCCTGGAACATCCCGGCGGACCACGTGCACGGCTTCAACATGGACGAGTGGTCGGACGCCTCCGGGAACACGTTGCCGGCGGCCAGCCCCGGCTCCTTCCAGCGGGCCATGGAGGGCGCCCTGTATGGCCCGCTCGGTGACCTGACCGTGCCCGAGGCTCAGCGGCACTTTGCCACCCGTGAGGCGTTGCCCCGCTACGCCGATGAGATCGCTTCCTTGCGCGCCAAGGGCGCCCGGCTCATCGTCGTGTATGGCATCGGCCGGGTCTTCCACATCGCCTTCTGGGAACCGCACTTTGCCGGCGAGTTCGCCAGCCCGGCCGAGTGGCGCGCCCAGACGCACCGCCTGGGGGCCAAGCTGCATCCGCTGACCATCGAGCAGAACGCCATCACTAGCTTCCGCAGCCGCAGCACGCTGGTGCCCGCCTACGCCAACACCATCGGCCCGGGCCTGTTCCTGCAGGCGGATCGGGCCATCGGCGGCGCCGACGGCGCCCTGGGCCGCGGCATGATGTGGCAGGGCATGTCCCTGTGGGTGACGCTGCGCTACTCGCCCGACATCTGGGTGCCGTCCAGCCACATGCCCACCCTTCCGGGGCGCCTTTTCTTCCTCCGCGAACTGGCCGGGCCCTTGGCGCCCGACATGCACTGATCAGCCGCCCAGCACGCCGGGCCGCTGTGGCGGCCCGGCACACCATGAGAGGGACGGAACGTGCCCGACGCAAGCAAGATCGGTGTGATCGTATCGATGCGGCGCCTCCTCGACGAGGGGATCGGCCAGCTTCGTGAACTCGGCCTGCGCACCTGCCAGCTGAACAACTGGGACGCCTCCCTGGCCACGCGCGACAATGCCCGGCGCGTCCGTGACCTCCTCGCAGACGAGGTGTCCATCGCCAGCCTGTGGGCCGGGTGGCCGCCGCCGGCCGTGTGGGATTTCATCGATGGCCCCGCCACGTGGGGCCTGGTGCCGGCCGCCTACCGGGCGGAGCGCATCGAGGCGCTGAAGCGCGGCGCAGACCTGGCCGCCTGGCTCGGCGTCCAGGACGTCACCACGCACGTGGGCTTTATCCCGGAGAACCCGTCCACCACCGAGTACCGCGAGGTGGTGGTGGCCATCCGTGAGGTCGCCCGCTACTGCCGTGACCTGGGGCTCTTTTTCAACTTTGAGACGGG
>JAAZBY010000526.1 GCA_012513595.1 Chloroflexota bacterium | reverse complement strand
GGGGAGGCGACAGAAGATGCAGCCTTCGGGCTTTTCTCCCGTGATGTAATCCATGCGCCACGGCGACCACAGTTGCCTCATCGGGTACCTTCCTCTCCAGCGCGTGGCTCTTCGTCCCACACCAGGCGGATGCGGCGGATCGCGCTCTGTGCAGCGTCCAGCCCGAGTTCCTCGATCAGTTCCTCCGGACGGCCGGCCCCCTGGCTGCCGCAGGCCATGCGCAGGCGCAATAGGTGGTGCCCGTCGGCCCCGGGCTCGTAGGTGGCGCCATAGAGCAGCGCGCGCAGGTCGTACTCCTGTAGGCGACCCTTACGCTGCCGCGCGCGGGGGATGTTCGGCCGCTCGAGCAGCGCGCGCAGCGCCTGCGTCATCTCCTCCGCCGTCCGCTCGGCGCGGAGGCGCACGAGGTACTCGGCCTCGCGCATCGTCGCCTGCAGAGCGGGGGCTTTTAGCGGGACGCCCTCGGCAGACAGGACGGTCAGCCCCGGCGGGCACTGCGCCCGCACGCTCCGCAGGGCGGCGTGCGGCTCCAGGCACTCGGCCAGCAACAGGTCGACGAGCTCACACTCGCTCGTATACCCGACGGGCAGCGGCATGCCAAAGGCCATCCGCGGGTGGGGGTTGAAGCCCTGCGTATAGGCCAACGGCAGCCCCGCCCTGCGGAGCAGCCGCTCCCACAGGCGCCCCAGGTCCAGGACCGAGGCGTAACAGACGGGCCACTCGACGCCAAAGGTCAGCCGCAGCCGCTGGGCAGTATCGGTACGCATAGTTATGGACACCCCCAGGCCCCGGCCGGCACCCCGGCGCGCTCGTCAGGAAACGCCTCCAGCACGCCGCAGCCGTGGCAGGACCGGCGGCAGTCGGGCGACAGGTCACCCTTCAGGGCGCGCTCGTACTCTCGCCAGAGGAAACGCCGGGAGACGCCGCAGTCGATCACGTCCCAGGGCAGTGCGGCGTCAGGCGCGTAGCCGCCGGCCGCCGCCGCGTCGGGGTCCAGGCCGGCGTCGTCCACGGCCTGGCGCCAGGTGGCCACGTCAAAATGCTCGCTCCAGGCGTCAAAGCGGGCCCCGCTCCGCCAGGCGCGGTAGATGCCGTCAGCCAGGCGCCGGTCTCCGCGGGCCAGGAGCGCCTCGAGCCAGGTGCTGTCCCAGTCGGACCAGGATAGCCGCAGCCCGCGGCCGCGGATCCGCTCGCGGAGCAGGCCTTGGCGTCGCTCGATGTCCTCACGCGCCGCCAGCGGCACCCACTGGAAGGGGGTGTGCGGCTTGGGCACAAAGGTCGATACGCTGACGCTGATGTCGACTACTCTGCCGCGCGCCTCACGGCCCAGGCGCTGCAGGTCGCGCACCAGCCCGGCGATCTCGAGCACGTCCTCGTCGGTCTCAGTGGGCAGCCCGATCATAAAGTAGAGTTTGATGCGGTTCCAACCGCTGCGGAAGGCCGCCTCGGCGGTGCGCAGGAGGTCCTCCTCGGTGACGCCCTTGTTGATCACGTCGCGGAGGCGCTGGCTGCCCGCCTCTGGCGCAAAGGTGAAGCCCGTCTTGCGCGTGGTCTGGATCTTGTCGGCCAGCGCCACGGAGAACGAGTCGATGCGCAGCGACGGGAGCGACACAGATAGGCCGTCGTCGCGGTGCCTGGCCATGGCCCCCTCGATGATCTGCTCGATGCCCGAGTGGTCGCTCGATGACAGTGACACGAGCGACACCTCCGAATGGCCGCTGTTGGCCAGGATGGCGTCGATGCCGTCAAGCGTCTCCTCGACGGGGCGTTCGCGGATGGGCCGGTAGATGATGCCGGCCTGGCAGAAACGGCAGCCCCGGCTGCAGCCGCGTTGCACCTCGACCATAGCGCGATCGTGGACGACCTCCATGGTGGGGAGGATGGGGCGCGTGGGCACTGGGCCCAGCGTCCGCACAATACGCTTGGTCACCCGCGCCGGCACGCCCTGTTCGATGGGCACCGTGCCGGTCAGCCGGCCGTCTGCGCCGGTCAGCCGGCCGTCTGTGCTGTAATGTGCCTCGTACTTGCTTGGCACGTAGACGCCGCCAAGGCGGGCCAGGCGGGTGAGCAGCGCCGCGCGGCCCTCGGGCTGCCCGGGGCCGCCCTCAGCCTTCCACTGGCCCACGACGTCCAGGAGTTCGAGCAACACCTCCTCGCCCTCACCAATGACGAGCGCGTCAAAGAAGGGGGCCAGGGGCTCGGCGTTGTAGGCGCAGCTGCCGCCGCCGATGATCAGCGGCATCGCGGCGGTGCGTTCCGCCGCCCAGACGGGCAGACCGGCCAGGTCGAGCATGTTCAGGACGTTGGTGTAGTTCAGTTCGTACTGCAGGCTAAAGCCGATGACGTCGAACTCGTCCAGGGTGCGGCGCGTCTCGAGGGAGAACAGCGGCACGTCCTCGGCGCGCATGAGGGCTTCCATGTCGTCCCAGGGCGCATAGATCCTCTCCGCCACGAGGTCCGTTCGGCGGTTCACCAGGTCATAGAGGATGCCCAGCCCCAGGTTGGACATGCCGATCTCGTAGAGATCCGGGTAAGCGAGGCCCAGCGACACGCGGACCCCGGCCCAGTCCTTGGTGACGCTGTTCCACTCCTGCCCGGCGTAGCGGGCGGGCTTTTGCACCCGCGCCAGGAGCGCGGCGAGCCTATCGATATCCAGTTGCACGTCCACCTCCCCCTCTTTCGGTCTCGTATTATAGCCTGCCGGCGCGATCCTGGGCAATGAGGCCTCGCGCCGTGCAGCAGTACTGGACAGGGGTCTACGGTGTGTGCGCGCGGCGAAGCGGCCTCGGTCGCGCACCGACGTGGAGGACCAGGGAACGTGAGAGGGCCGTGCTAGGATTACTGCACAGGCAGAACACCCCTTGAGCGCGCCGGGGCGGCGTGCTACAATCGCCGCAGCGTACAGCAGACGACGCGCGCGCGCCGCCAGCCACCCCGAAGGGAGCGACTCATGGAGAACAAGTTCCGCGTGCTCAGGTTCGTCGCCAGCCTCTACAAGGTCATTGCCTGGATACTACTGGTCCTTGGCGTGTTGGGTGGTATCGGGGCGATCCTGGCCGGCATCTTTGGCAACAGCGCAATCGGCGGCCAGATGGCCGATCTCACCGGCCTCGGCACCGAGGGGTTGTTGGCCGGCCTGGCCCTGGGCGTGGGCCTCCTGGTGGGCGCGGTGTTGCAGTTCGTGCTGTTGTACGCCGCCGGCGAGGTGATCACCCTGGCGCTCGCTCTGGAGAGGAACACCCGCGAGACCGCCTACTATATGCGGGGGGATGCGCACGCCGCCCCGTACAACGGCTGAGGCCGCCTCCTGGCCGGGTAGAAAGAACGCCTCGCGGGCCCCGCGAGGCGTTCTAGCACTGCCGGGGACGGTGTTCTAGGCGGGGCGGCCGCCACAGCGCGGCTTGCAGATCACCTCCAGCACGCGCAGGTCCAGGCAGTCCTGGCTGTTGGCCGAGCGGAGCACAAGGGCGCTATCGGCTCCCTGGCCCGTGCCGCCGATGGCGATCACCTCGCGGCCGGCGGGGATCAGCCCGGCATCGGTGGCCATCAGGGTGATCTCACAGGCCACCTTGACCCCGTCGCAGAAGGTGCGCAGCACGAAGGCCATCACCTCGTCCACCTGGTAGGTGCCCAGCTTGCGGCGAATGGCCCGGCCCACCCCACCAAAAGCGTGCTGGCAGGTGAGCACCTTGGCCCCCGCCTCCTCGATGGTGCGGCGGTGCTCGGCCTGCAGCTCCTGGATGTTGGGCCCCTTGAACCCGGCCGAATGCGTCACCACGACGACCTGACGGCCACGGAACACCTCCGCGGCGCGGGCGCCCGTCTGACCGGAGGTGGTGGCCACGACGATGTGCTCAATACCTAGCTCGGCGGCCCTCTCCTGGGCCGCCTGCAGGCAGCGCTCAGTGTTGGCGGCGCCAGCCTGGGCAAAGTACACGCAGGGGGCGATTCGTTCGGTCACGCTTGCTCTTCTCCTCGACGTGCGTTCTCCCGCGCTTCTTCGACGTCTGCGCTGGCCCCGGCGGGCGCGAGGTTCGCCCGGGCCAGCGCGGCCAGAATGTTGCGTCGCGCTCCATGGCAGTGGGATTCGGCTTGGCGGAGCAGGCCCCTGGCGACGCTGCGCTTGCCCGCGGCCCCGGCGGGGCAGGGCTCGCCGCGGATCGGGTAGCCGCTGGCGCGCGCAAAGGCGGCAATGTCGCGTTCCTCTACGTAGGCCAGTGGGCGGATGACGGTCATCAGCCCAAAGTACTCCCGCCGCATCTCCATCCCCTGGAAGGTGGCCGAGTAGACCAGGTTCATCAGCACCGTCTCGGCCAGGTCGTCGGCATGGTGGCCCAAGGCTACCGTCTGGCAGCCGAGGTCTTGGGCCAGCCCCAACAGCGCCTTGCGACGCAGCCGGCTGCAGCGGAAGCAGGCGTTGGTGCCGGCCACATGGAGTTCGGCGAGCACGGAGATGTCCGCCGCGGCAAAGGGGATCTCACGCGCGGCGCACCAGCGTGCCAGCCACTCTTCCGGCGCGGCCCGCCCGCAGTGATAGTCGCTGCGCACCAGGCCCGCGGCCAGTGCGGTCTTGTCGCGCGCCGTGCGTTGCCGACGGTAGAGCAGGTCGAGGAGGGTCAGGCTGTCCTTGCCGCCGGAGACGGCCACCATCACCCGCTCGCCGTCGCCCAGCAGGCGGTGCTCGCGGATGGCCCTGTTCACTGCCTTGAGCAGGAAAAAGGCCATCCGGTCGGCGCGGGCAGGGTCACACGGTTGCAGGTCGCTGTCCATCACGCGTCGATGATACCAGAGGGGGTCGACGGAGCGCAACCCCACGCGGCCCCTTGGGCGCGTGGGCCGGAGGCGGTTTGACCGGGCCCGGAGCTTGTGCTAGAATCTAGTAAAGATTGTTTAGAACGTATCCTACCAGCAACCGGGGGCAGCCGATGAAGATCTCCACCAAGGGCGAGTACGGCATTCGCGCGATGATGGAGCTTTCCGGCCGCTACGGGGAAGGGTATATCCAGAGCGCCAACATCGCGGCAGTCCGGGACATTCCCGAGAACTACCTCTACCAGCTGCTCATCACCCTGCGCAAGGCGGGGCTCGTCCGCAGCCGGCGCGGGCCCAAGGGTGGCCACATGCTGGCCCGCCCGCCGGAGCACATCACCCTCGAGGAAGTGGTGCTGGCTCTGGAGGGCCCTCTTGCGCCGGTCACCTGCGTGCAGGATGACGTCTATGCCGACTGCGCCTTCCACGAGGGGTGTGCGGTGCGGCAAATCTGGGCACGCATCACCGCGGCAACCCGGGCCATCCTGCAGGAGACGACCTTTGCCGCCCTCCTGGAAGCGGAGCAGGCTCACGCCCCGCAGGCCTCCTGAACGATCTACCGTTCGCCCCGCACCTCCTCGGCCAGCTCGGAGAAGAACGCCACCATGAACTGGTGGCGGTGTGCGGCGATCCGCCGACCCTCGTCGGTGTATAGCAGGCCTCGCAGCGTCACTAGCTTGAACAGGTACTCGTGCACGGGAGTGTGCTGGCCGCTGGCCAGGTCACCCTGGGCATCCTCGGGCGGTCGCTGGCGGTAGCCCTCGGCCACGTCGGCCCACAGATGCTGCTCTTGCGCGCCGGCCACGGCGTAGGCCCGCGCGACGCCGATGGCGTCCAGCTTGTCCGCATCAAAGAGCACACGCCCTTCCGCCGAGGAGGGGCGCTCTGCGCCGCGGAAGCGATGCTCGGCGATGGCCTGCGCCACACGGTCCACCCGCTCGGCGCCCGCCAGCGCCAGGATGCTGCGCGCCAGCCGGGCGCTTACCTGTGCGTGGCACTCCCCGGTGCGGAGCTCCTCCGGCCGGCCCACGTCGTGGAGCAGGGCGGCCGCCCGCAACACCTCAAGATCGACCCCCTCCGCCCGGCCGATCCGTTCGGCCAGCCGCAGCA
Source organism: Chloroflexota bacterium (assembly GCA_012513595.1). The sequence continues at coordinate 1,584 of JAAZBY010000526.1, read as the reverse complement.
CGCGCAGTACGTGGTCAAACCCGTGCGCCGAATCCGCCTCGACATAATACTGGCGCGCTTCCCCAACGGAGATCATGACGCCTCACTCGGGGCAGTGGCGGCCACGGCAGTGGGCTTGTGCGCCAGCCAGCTGCCCAGGGCGTAGACAAGGACCATCTCAACGGCCACCACGACGCCGATCTTCCACACGGCATCCATCCAGAGGGGCAGGGGATACAGCTGGATCAACGTGTCGGTGAACTCGAAGGTCCAGGTGCCGGCACGGAAAAAGAGGCCGTGAAAGGCAGTAAAGAAGGCGTCGAAATCCACGAGCGAAAAGCCCACCACGCCGGCGATCAAGGCTCCCGTCGCGACGACGCCGTGCCGCAGTGAGCGGGCCAGGCCGGCGCGCTGCCGGCGGAGCCATAGGGTGACCGCCGCGGCCAGCGTCGCGACGGTGGCGACCGCGTGGGCGCGGAACAACCTCTCCACCACCACCCGGACGTCGACGAGGTGGTCGACCTCACGCGTGTTCAGGGCCTCGCCGCCGGCTGAGGTGCGCACCGCGGCGAGCTCCTGGCGCGTGAGGTCGCCGCGCAGATAGTCGACGATCGCATCGGAAATGGCCAGGCGCTCTGCCGGCTGAAAGCGCATCGATGAGGGGAAGCCGCGCTGGGCGTACTCGTGGCGCACGTACGCCTTGGTCACAAAGAGGTACAGCGGCGCCAAGAGCAGGACCACGGGCATGGCCACGACGACCGTGAACCGCGCGAACCTGTCGAGAAGGGTCATGGGGTCTGCCTCGCTGGGATGGGGAAGGGCCACGGCCCTTCGCAGGCGGCTCGCGGATGCTACCGGGCGGCGGCGCTCCAGAACGATTCGCCGTAGCGCCCTTGGCCCACCGACTCGGCGTACGCGGCGACGTCGCGGCGCATGGCGTCCAGGTCGGGCCAAAAGGTGGAGATCTGGGAGCGGTAGGCGGCCACGGCCTCGGTCTTGGCGCGCAGGCTCTCCGCCCCAAAACACTCGCAGGACCTCTCCCAGCCCAGCGCGCAGGGGCCCAGGGCGTCCAGCGCCCGCTGCACCTCGGCGGGCTGCACCGCGTAGGGATAGTCCTCGTAGCAGCGCACGGTGCGCCCCTCGGCGGCGAGCACGAACGCCGCGCGCAGGGCGATGATGTGGTCTACATGGTGCCCGACGGCCAAGGGCGCGCAGATCGTAGCGGCGGGGTGGGCCTGCAGCGTGGGGCGCAACGCCTCCAGGAGCTCCAGGTGCAGGAGTGCTTCCTCCTTATCCACGTCGCCAAAGATGTGTGCGACGGTGGGATAGAGATCGGCCCCCGAGTGCGGTCCTCGCCGGTAGACGCAGTCGAGGAAGGGCAGGTGCGCCGCGTCTGCGCCGATGGCGCGCAGGGCGGCCAGGTCCTCCTCCCGCCGCACCCCTACCGGGTCCTGGGCGCCTCCCCAGCGCTCCTTCAGCTCCTGCGAGAACGCGGTGTTGGCGTCTTCATCCGGAGAGCCGGCAAAGAGCGTGATCACCAGCGAGCGCTGCCCGCGGAGGGCCCGCCGGTGTACCGTGCCCCCACAAGAAAGGACGACATCGTCG
>JAAZBY010000525.1 GCA_012513595.1 Chloroflexota bacterium | reverse complement strand
GGCGGGCTCTACATCATCGACCAGCACGCCGCCCACGAGCGCATCCGCTATGAAGAGCTCGGCGCCCTGGCGGCCAACGGCGCCCATGGCCAGCAGCTGCTGGAGCCGCTCCCGCTGGACCTGTCTCCCGAGCTGGCCACGCTCCTCGAGGGCCACCTCGAGGCCCTGCGCCCCTTCGGGTTCGACGTCCAGCATTTTGGCGGCAACACCTTCCTGGTGCGCCAGGTACCGGCCAACTTGCGCGAGGGGGACGTCTCGGCCGCTCTCAGTGAGATCGTCGAGGCCATGCTGGCCGGCGGCGAGGGCGCCTCGTGGGAAGAGCAGGCCCGCATCACGCTGTCGTGCCACACGGCCGTGCGCGCCGGCCAGACCCTCTCGCTCGACGAGATGCGCGACCTGGTGCGCCACCTCGAGCGTGCCGCCATCCCGCATACCTGCCCGCACGGCCGCCCGATCATGATCCACCTGAGCCAGGAAGAGCTGGAGCGCCAGTTCCTGCGCAGCTGAGCGCAGCCGACGTCACCTCGCCTCCAGCGCGCCGGCAGGCGCAGAACCGGCGGCGAGCAACCCCCTGTCAGCCCCCGCGTATAGAGCATGAATCGAGGGCCCGCTGTGCACGCAGACGCGTGATGCTCCGTAGTGGCCCTCACAGGAGGACTCGCATGAAACGCACTCTGCATCGTGCCGAAAAGGGGCGGATCATCGCCGGCGTCTGCCAGGGGCTGGGCGAATACTTGGGCGTCGATCCGCTGATTGTTCGCATCGCCTTTGTGCTCATGGCCTCGCTGAACGGCGCCGGCCTGCCGCTCTACCTGCTCGCCTGGCTGTTCATCCCCAAGGAAGAGGTCGCCTACGCCACCCAGGAAGAGATGGTACGCCGCAACGCCGAGGAGATCGGCCAGCGCGCCCGCGAGCTGGGCATGCAGGCGCGCAGCACCCTGGGCGGCCGGTCGACGATGGATCCCTGGGACACTGCCGAGCGGCCACACAACGGCCTGCTGATCGGCGGCATCGTCCTGGTCAGCGTCGGCGCGCTGATGTTGATGAACCGGTTGGGGGCGCTGGGCTGGTTCAACCTGGCCCGCATGCTGCCCGTGGCTCTCATCGCCACCGGCGCCCTCCTCCTCCTGAATAACCTGCGAAAGGGCTGACCATGAACAGGGAACGACGGGGCAGCGTCATGCTGCCGATCCTCCTGATCCTGCTCGGCGTAGGCCTCTTGCTGGACCAGTTGAGCCTCTGGCAGCCCGACTGGGAAGCGATGCTGCGCTTCTGGCCCGCCCTGCTGGTACTCTTGGGGCTGGAAATCATCGCCCGCGGCAACCGCGCTGCCAGCCTAGCGGTGGGCGTGCTTACCGTCGCCGTGGTGGTGGTTGTGGCTCTCTTGGCCTGGCCTTCGGTGGCGGGGGGCCCCCGGCTTGAGGCGCGCGAGTTCGTCGTGCCCCTTCAGGAGATGGACGAGGCGTCTGTCCGCCTGGAGGTCGGCGTGGCCACGCTGGACCTCGCCGCCGGTACCGGTGACTCGCCGCTCCTACGGGCCGACGTCACCTACCGCCCCTCGCGCACCCAACTCACCATGGATACCTCCACACGGCTGGGCCGCGGCACGGTGCTCCTTCGTGGCGACACACGCAGCGCCGTCTTTGGCTCCGGGACCTCCGACGAGCGCTGGGATGTGCGCCTGCGCCCGCAGTTCCCGCTGGCGCTGGCCGTCAAGGCCGGGGTCGGCAGCGTGAACCTCGACCTTCGTGGGATCAGCCTTACCCATCTGGACCTGCAGGGCGGGGTGGGCACCACCCGGATGACCCTGTCGGAGCGAGGCAGCTATGAGGCCGTCGTGAACGCGGGCGTGGGCAGTATCGACATCGTGATCCCCACGGGCGTCGCGGCGCGCATCCGTATAGATACCGGCCTCGGCGAAATCGACGTCGATCCGCGCTTTGCACAGGAGGGACGCTACTACGTCACGGCGGGGTACGATACCGCCGCCAACCGGGTAGACGTGGACATAGACGCCGGGATCGGGCGCATCACGGTCCGCTAGCGGCCGGCTGCCGCCCGGCCCGTCCGTACGCACGACGGGAGGGAGGCTTGACGGTGCCCGGGGGGAGCCGTATACTGCTTTCGTTCTGGCGACACTACTCGCAGAGTCCAATAATCGATAGGGTGACACCGTGACAGAGCAACAACCCCCTGATCAGGACGAGATCCTCGGCCGGCTGCGCCGCGTGGAAGGCCAGATCCGCGGCATCCAGCGGATGATCGCGGACCACCGGGACTGTGAGGCCATCGTCACGCAGATCCTGGCCGCCCGCGCCGCGCTCGACCGGGCCAGCCTGATCATCGTCAGCCGCCACATCGAGGAGTGCCTGCTCGACGACAAGCATGACGCCGACCCGGCGCGCATGAAGAGGATCGTCGAGTTCCTGATCAAGATGTCGCGGGGGTCCGATACCCCCGCCCCCGTCGAACCATAGGCTCCGCGGCAAGCGCCCGCCCCCTGGGAGGCATGATGTCCAACGTCCAAGAGGTTACCGCAGCCACCTTCGCTAGCGAGGTGCTCGAGGCGGAGCTGCCCGCCCTCGTCGATATGTGGGCCACCTGGTGCGCCCCCTGCCGCATGCTCGGCCCTGAGGTGGAAAAGCTGGCGGCCGAGCAGGAAGGCCGGCTCAAGGTCACCAAGCTAGACGTCCAGCAGGACGCCGAGGTGGCCGCCCGCTACGGGGTCACCAGCATCCCCACCATGCTCCTGTTCGTGAACGGCGAACTCAAGGAACGGCTTACCGGCTACATGCCGGCGGCGCGCATCGCGGAACGCCTGGGCGACTACCTCGCCTGAGCGCGCCCGCTACCAGACGCAGACGCAGAGAACCCGGGTCCCTCAAGACCCGGGTTCTGGCATTCTGACCTAGGGCGCGCGGCTAGACGAAGGGCGGCAAATAGTCCCCGTGGGCAGCGATGAGCTCGTCGCACAGGGAGACGATCTCGTCGATGGTCAGTTCCGCCGCGGTGTGCGGGTCGAGCAAAGCCGCCTGGTAGAGGTGTTCCTTCTTGTGGGTCAGGGCCGCCTCGATCGTCAGGAGCTGCACGTTGACGTTGGTGCGCGTGAGGGCTGCGCACTGCTCGGGCAGCGGCCCGGCATAGGTCGGCGTCACCCCGCTGCGATCGGCCACGCACATCACCTCAACGCAACACCCCTCCGGCAGGTTGGGGATCAGGCCGGTGTTCAGCACGTTCCCGCCAAAGACGAAGGGCTGCCCCGTCTCCACCGCGTCAAAGATGTATGAGGCGTACTCGTGCCCGCGGGCGTGGTGCAGGGGCTTGTCGGCCAGGAGTTCCTCCTTCATGCCCCCCCAGCGCTCGATCTGCCGGATGCAGCGTCGCGGGTACTCGTCCAGCGGGATGTGGAAGCGCTCGATCAGTTCGGGGGCCTTGGCCTTGATGAACCAGGGCACGTACTCGGCCGAGTGCTCGCTCGACTCGGTCACATAGTAGCCAAACCACTTCATCAGCTCAAAGCGCACGGCATCTTTGGCGTTGTACTCGGGCAGCTGGGCGCGGCGCTTGATCTCTGGGTAGAGGTCCTCGCCGTGCCGCGTGACCTCGAGCAACCACCCCTGGTGGTTGATGCCCGCCACGCGCCACTGCAGGTCGTCGAAGGGCAGGTCCAGCTTGCGGCACAGGCCGCTGGCCGCCGTCTGGACGCTGTGGCACAGGCCCACCAGGTTGACCCCGCTGGCCTTGAGCAGGGCGCCCGTCAGCATCCCCATCGGGTTGGTGTAGTTGAGCAGCAGCGCGTGGGGCGCCACCTCTTCCATGATTCAGCAGTAGTCGAGCATCACGGGAATCGTGCGTAGTGCCCGGAAGATGCCGCCAATACCCAACGTGTCGGCGATAGTCTGGCGCAGGCCGTACTTTTTCGGGATC
>JAAZBY010000524.1 GCA_012513595.1 Chloroflexota bacterium | reverse complement strand
GACGTCTACCCCGGCCAGGCGGCCACTGATCAGGCGCCCGGCATGCCCGGGCACCGTGGAGTGCGGAAAGTGCGGGATCTCGGCGTAGGGCAGCGCCCGCGCGTCCGTGGCGCGGTCGGCCAGGACATTCAGCCCCGACCCCAGAATGAGGGCAATGCGCGGCACGCCCCGCAGGTGTGGACGAATGGCCTCCGCGGCCTCAGCGATGGCACGGCGCCTGACGGCATGCTCGTTCATGACCACTCCTCTCCTGGCCAGAGGATGGGCCCCGTAATCCCAGGGGGCCCTGTGTGCGGCGGGCGACGCGTGGGAACCTAATGGGCACGCGGATGGGCTTCGTCGTACACCTCGCGCAGGCGCTCCTGGCTCAGTTGCGCGTACACCTGCGTGGTCGAGATGTTCGCGTGCCCCAGCAAGCCCTGCACTTCGCGGACGTCGGCGCCACCGTTCAGGAGGTGTGTGGCGAAAGAGTGCCGCAGGGTGTGCGGCGTCACCGCGGCCTTGATGCCCACATCGTCGACGTACTTTTTGATGATCAGCCAGAGGCCCTGCCGAGTCAAGCGGTGGCCACGGTGGTTCAGGAAGAGGGCGCTTTCCTGATCGTCGCGCAGCAGCTTGGGGCGTCCCTCGGTGAGGTAGCGGCGCAGGGCATCAGCAGCGCGGGGATAGATCGGGATGATGCGATCCTTGCTGCGCGGCCCCTTACTGGTGCAATGTACCGACAGAGACGGCAGGTTCACGTTTTCGACGTCGAGATCGACGATCTCGCTGACGCGCATGCCGGTGGCGTACAGGAGCTCCAGCAGGGCGCTGTCGCGCAGGCTTCGGACGTTGTTGTACCGCAGCGGCGCTTTGAGCAGACGGGCGACGTCCTCCTCAGAGAGCGAGGTGGGCAGGTACTTGCGGACCTTGGGGGAGTCCAGATCGGCGGTGGGGTCGTCGTGGACGACGCCGCGCTCCAGCAGAAAGTGGAAGAACGACTTGGTCGCGGCCACCTTACGGGCGACGGTGGCGGAGGCGTACTCGCGGTCCTGCTTCAGGGAGTTGACATAGCGAACCAGGTGTTGTTTGCGCACCTGGTTCCAGCTGCTGGTGCTATTGTGCTCGGCAAGGAACTGCTCAAACTGGCCGAGGTCGTTCCGGTAGGCCACGATGGTGTTGTTGGAGTAGCCTTTCTCCTCGCGCAATGAGCTTAGAAAGTTGTCTATGTGCTGTTGCATTGCCAAGCTCCCTTCAGAGTGTTGACCCGCAATGCTACTGGGCCATTCTACCACTACTTTGCATAAGGCACAAAAGCACATTCAATCGACGGCGAGGGCAGGGATGCACTAGCCGCCACGGGGATAGCCAGTCTGGGGCCGGCTCGGCGCGCCGGTTGGACAGCCGCGCCACTCCTGGATAGAATGCGGCCCACGTTCGGCCCGGCGGGCGCCACACTGTTTGCCCACGCCACGACGGCCACATCCGGAGGACCCCATGGACATCTTTCAGAAGTGCTATGCATACACTCGGGCCGCCGAGGCCAGGGCTGCAGGGTTCTACCCTTACTTTATCCCCCTCGAAGATACCGAGGGGACCGAGGTGGTCATCCACGGCAAGCGGATGATCATGATCGGTTCCAACAACTATCTCGGGCTGACCACCCATCCCAAGGTGCGCGAGGCCGCCATCGACGCCATCAGGCGCTACGGCCCCTCTTGCACCGGCTCGCGCTTTCTGAACGGCAACCTGGCCCTGCACAACCAGCTGGAGGAGGAACTGGCCGCCTTTATCGGCAAGGAGGCCGGGCTCGTCTTTTCCACCGGTATGCAGACGAACCTGGGCACCATCTCCGCCCTGGTCGGCCGCGATGATGTGGTCATCACCGACCGTGACGATCACGCCAGCATCGTCGACGGTTGCCGGCTCAGCTTTGGTGAGATGAAGCGTTACCGCCACAACGACATGCAGCACCTGGAACTGGTCCTGCAGCAGAGCGGTGACAAGGGCAAGATGGTCGTCGTCGATGGCGTGTTCAGCATGGGCGGAGACATCGCCCCGCTGCCCGACATCTCCCGCCTCTGTGAGCAGTACGGGGCCCGCCTGATGGTCGACGATGCGCACTCGCTGGGCGTCTTGGCCGGGGGGCGCGGAACGGCGGCCCACTTTGGGCTGACGGACAAGGTCGACCTGGTCATGGGCACCTTTAGCAAGTCGTTCGCCTCGCTGGGTGGCATCATCGCCGGGGACGCGCCGGTGGTCGACTATATCAAGCACAACGGCCGGGCGCTCATCTTTAGCGCCAGCATGACGCCTGCCTCGGCGGCGGCGGTGCTGGCGGCCCTGCACGTCCTGCAGGCCGAGCCGGAGCGTGCCGAGCGGGTCATGGCGATCGGTGCCAGGATGCGGGCGGGCTTCCAGGCGCTGGGCTTCCGCACGGGCCCCAGCGAGACCCCCATCGTCCCGGTGATCATCGGGGACGACCAGGCCACGCTGCTCCTCTGGCGGGCTCTGTTCGAGGCGGGCGTCTACGTGAACCCCGTGGTGCCGCCGGCGGTGGCCCCCAACCTGTCGCTCCTGCGTACGAGCTACATGGCCACCCATACCGACGAGCAGCTCGACCGCGTCCTGGACATCTTTGGCCAGGTGGGCAAGTCGTTGGGCGTCATCTAGCGCGGCGCAACGCGCTTCACACGGCGAGAGCGGGGCGGCCCAGCGGGCCGCCCCGTTGCTTTCTGCCTAGCGAGGCAGTACGTCACCCAGGTGGCCGCGCTCGGCGAGGATCTGCAGCGACCGCGCCGTCCAGACGGGCACCAGCTCCGCGTCGGCGGGGAGCGCCCGGTGCGTTTCGATCCGCACGCCCGGCAGTGCCAAGACGGCCCCGACGGTCGCGGGCCGGCTGAGGACCTCGGGCAGCAGGGCGTGGGGCACGCGCAGCAGCCCAAAGACGTCGCGCGGCGCTGCGTCGCCACACAGGGCCGCCAGGAAGGTCACGATAGCCAACACCTCGCGCCCGGGGAGCGCCGCACGGCGGTGCAGGTTGCGCGAGACCGTGAACAGGGCTGGCAGGGGGTGGGCGTCCACGGCGCGGAGCGGCACCTCCTCGACCTGACGCTCCTCGTAGACGAGCAGGCTACTGCGGGCCGGCTCGACGCGCAGGCGGGCGCCCAGCTCCTCGGCGGCCTCCCGGTCCAGGCAGGCCAACACGCCTTCGCCTTCCTCAAGGGATCCGCCGATAGCCCCCAGGCCCACGCGCAGACGCCCGCCGGGCAACCGGCGCCAGTGCTTTGGTTTGGTGATCTCTAGCAGGTAGCACGACTCGTCGTAGACCAGCGCCGAAACCCCCGTGAGGCACCAGGAGCGGCCCGTGGCGAGGGCCTGCAGGGCGCCCTGTAGGGCGGGGTAGGCGGCCCAGAGTGCGTCGGCCATCACAGGATCAGCATGCTATCGCCAAAGCTGTAGAAGCGATAGCGCTCGGCGATGGCCAGGCGATAGGCCTCCCGAACGAGGCCCAGCCCGGCAAAGGCGGAAACCAGCATCAGCAGCGACGAGCAGGGCAGGTGAAAGTTGGTGATCAGCGCATCGACAACCTGGAAGCGGTAGCCAGGAGTGATGAACAGCCGCGTGTGCCCCTCCCAGGGGGCCACGCGCCCCGGGTCTTTCGCCGCGGCAGCCGCCGTCTCGAGGACGCGCACGGCCGTGGTGCCCACGGCCACCACGCGGCGCCCCGCGGCTCGGGCGGCGTTGATGCGCTCCGCAGTCTCTGCCGTTAGGCAGCAGTACTCGGAATGGATACGGTGCTCCTCGGCGATGCGCTCGGTGACGGGGCGGAACGTGTCCAGCCCGATGTGGAGCAAGACCCAGCCCCATTCCACGCCGTGGGCCTCCAGCGCATGGATGAGTTCCGGGGTAAAGTGCAGCCCGGCCGTCGGCGCCGCCACCGAGCCGTCGACGCGGGCGTAGACCGTCTGGTAGCGCTCGGCGTCCTCGAGGTGCTCGTGGATGTAGGGGGGCAGGGGGGTCTCTCCGGCCGTGCGCAGGAACGGCTCCAGCGGCTCGTCGAAGCGGAGGAGGCGCCCGCCCGACTCGGCCATCTCTTCCACCTCACCGCCGACGCCGGCCTCCGTGCCCGCGGCGATGATCTGGAAGCGCTGCCCGGGGCTGAAGGTGCGCCCCTTCACCAGGGCCTCCCAGCGCAGCGGGTCGCGCCGCGAAAGAAGCAGCAGCTCCACATGCCCGCCGGTGGGCACCTTGCGCGCATGTAGGCGCGCCGGGATGACCCGTGATTCGTTGGCGATAAGCAGGTCCCCGGGCCGCAGGTAGCCGAGGATATCGCGAAAGGAACGGTGCGCCAGGGCGCCCGTGCCGCGGTCGACGACCATGAGGCGCGAGGCGTCTCGCGGCTCAATGGGGTGCTGGGCGATCAGTTCCTGGGGCAGGTCGTAGGCAAACTCGCTGGTCAGCAAGG
>JAAZBY010000523.1 GCA_012513595.1 Chloroflexota bacterium | reverse complement strand
TTCTCCACCTGCTGGATGCCCGTAAACGTCACGGCCACCCACACGGCACGCATCGGATCGGTGCCCAGGGCGATGAGCACCGGCGGCACCGCGCCCAGGAAGGGCCCTAGGTAGGGCACTGCCTCGAGGATACCGGCCAGGGTGCCCAAAAGCAGCGCCTCGCGGATGCCGAAAGCCAACAGGGCGATGGTGGCCGCGCCACCCACTGACAGGCACAGCAGGAACTGCCCGCGCACGTAGGCGCTCAGCAGGCGGTCGATGATGTGCATAATGCAGCGCACATCCGCGCGGGCCACCTCCGGGATGAGCCCGTAGAAGGCCGAGCGCACCTTGGATTCATCGTTCAGCACGTAAAACAGCCAGAACGGGACGATGACCAGGCCAAAGATAAAGCTCACCGTCTGAAACAGCGTGCGCAGCGTGACCTCCACACCCATGCGCACCGCGTCCATCACCGCCGTACTGGCCTTGTCCAGGCTGGCGTTGACGGCCTGGGCGATCTCGGGCGGGATGCGCTCCAGCAGGTCGACCAGGTCATGGCTCAGGAGGCCTTCCAGGCGTCGGAAGAGCGCCGGCGTCGCCTCGATCAGATACGAGGCCTGTTCGGACACGGTCGGGATAAAGACGGTCAGCAGCCCGGCCACCAAGCCCAGGCAGGCCAGGTACACCAAGACGATGGCCAGCGGGCGTGACCAGCCCCAGCGCCGCAGAAACCGGGGCGCATGAGTGTCCAGATAGTTCACCACCGGCAACATGAGATAGGCAAAGACCAAGCCAAAGAAAAAGGGCACCAGCGCTGCCCAGGCCGCCCGCAGGAGAAGGAGAATGGCGACGGTCAAAGCCGCGATGAGGAGCACTCGGTTTCGGGACTTGGCTGACGTCATCCAGCTCGGCAACGAAGAGCTCATACGCGTACCCACCCCCCTCTCTACAGCGAGACGTCCCCTACCGCTCCCTCCGCCAGGGCGCTCTCGATAGCGTCCTCCAGGCACAGACTCTGGCCCGCCAGCGGATGCAGACCCAGCCAGGCAAGGAACTCCCTGTTTCCCTTGGGGCCCTGAATCGGCGATTGGCATAGCCCCCACAAGTGCCAGCCGTGCCCCGTCGCCCATTGTACAACCCCGCGCAGTACCGCGCGATGCGTTTCGGCGCTGCGTACCACGCCCCCCCGGCCCACCTCCTGCCGGCTGGCCTCGAACTGCGGCTTGACAAGGGCGATCGCCTGCCCGTCGGGCGCCAGCCAACCGCGTGCCGGCGCCAGCAGCAGCCGCAGCGAGATGAACGAGGCGTCGATGGTCACCAGCTGCACCGGCTCCGGAAGAGCGTCGAGGTAGCGCGCGTTGGTGCGCTCCATCACGACCACCCGCGGGTCCTGGCGCAGCGGCCAGGCAAGCTGCCCATAGCCCACGTCGATGGCGTAGACTCGCGCGGCGCCGCGCTGCAACAGGCAGTCGGTAAAGCCTCCGGTGGAGGCGCCGACGTCGGCCACCACCCAGCCCAGGGGGCTCACCCCAAACGCGTCCAGCGCCTTCTCCAACTTGAGCCCGCCACGGCTCACGTAGGGCAGGCCCCAGTCCACCTCGATGTGCGTCTCGCCGGTCACCGGCAGTGCCGCCTGGGCGGCGCGCTGCCCATCCACGCGCACCTGGCCGGCGAGGATCAGCCTTCTGGCCTTCTCACTGCTATCCGCCAGCCCGCGCCGCTGCATTTCCTGGTCAAGCCTCACGTACCTCGTCCGTGCCTTTCTCGCCGTCCGTTACTCTTGACGCCTTGCTCTCGACGGGCTATGATTGGCGCCACTTCTAGGAATCGGAGGAGCCATACGTGTCCACC
>JAAZBY010000522.1 GCA_012513595.1 Chloroflexota bacterium | reverse complement strand
GGGCTACGCCGGCACCTACCACTGGGCCATGAAGATGGTCGCCGAGCCCGCGCACTGCCGCGACTATATGATGCGCCAGGGTGAGGCAGAGGCCTATCGCTGGCGCCAGTACCTCCAGGCCGTTGGCGAGTACGTCCAGGTCGTCAACATCAGCGGCAACGACTTTGGCACGCAGGACCGCGAGATGTTCCGTCCCAGCCTGTGGGCGGAGTTCTACGTCCCCGCCTGGCGCCTGGTGACGGACGTCATCCACACGTTCCCCGACGTGAAGACGTGGATACACTGCTGCGGCTCGGTGCCCAACCTCATCCCGCACTTTATCGCGGCCGGGGTGGACATTCTGAACCCCGTGCAGTGGACGGCCGCCGGGATGGACCTGCGCACGCTCAAGGCCAAGTACGGCCAGGCCCTGACCTTCTGGGGCGGGGCGATCTCGACCCAGCGGACCTTCCCCTTCGGCACGGCCGAAGACGTGGCCCGCGAGGCGCGCGACGTGCTGGACATCATGGCCCCCGGCGGCGGGTTCGTGGTGAACCCCATCCACAACATCCTCGCCGAGGTCCCTGTGGAGAACATCGTGGCCCTGTACCGCACGGCGCAGAACTACCGTTACTGACCTGCTACAGACAGAGGGGAGAGCATCCTGCTGATGAGCACCGTCGACCATACACCCAGGGAGCGCTTCATCGCCGCGCTGGAGCGCCGGCCGATCAGCGGGCGCGTCCCGCACTTTGAGCTCGTCTTCTTCCTGACCATGGAGGCCTTTGGCAAGGTGCACCCCAGCCATCGGCACTACGCCCAGTGGGACCAGATGTCCGAGACGGAGCGCCGCCTGCAGCGCAGCGACATGGCCGATATCTACATCCGCACGGCCGAGACGTTCGAGCACGACGCGATTTTCATCCACCCCAACCCGAACACGCTCGAGGAGACCTGCCACCTCATCGATCTGATCCGCCAGCGCACCGGCGACCGCTACTTCCTGATGATGCACGGGGACGCCACCTTCTCGATCCCCAACGGGGAGACGATGGCGGACTGGGTCAGCTGGGTCTACGACCGGCCCGATGACGTCCAGGCTGAGGCGAACCGCCGGGTGGACGCCATGCTGGAAAAGGCCGCGGCGCTCCACCGCCACGGCGGGCTGGACGGCTTTGCCCTCTGCTCCGACTATTGCTTCAACAACGGCCCCTTCCTCAGCCCGCCGATGTTCCGGCAGGTGGTGTCCCCCTACCTCAAGCGCCTGATCACGGGCGAGCGGGAGATGGGCTTTTACGTCATCAAGCACACCGACGGGAACATCATGCCGATCCTCGAGGATCTGGTTGACGCTGGGCCCCACGCCCTGCACTCCCTGGACCCCCAAGGCGGCATCGACATCGCCGAGATCAAGCGCCTGGTGGGGGATCGCGTAGCCCTGATTGGCAACGTCAACTGCGGTTTGCTGAGCACGGGCACCGACGAGGAAGTAGTCGCGTCGGTCCGCTATGCCCTGCAGAGCGGCATGCCCGGGGGCGGCTATGTGTTCTCTACCAGCAACTGCGTGTACACCGGCATGCCGCTGGAGCGTTACGCGCTGATGCTGCGCGTCTGGCGCGAGGAAGGCATCTACCCAGCCAAGCCATGAGCGAACCTTACATCCTGGCCATCGACAACGGCACGCAGAGCGTGCGCGCCCTCATCTTTGATGCGCGGGGCAACCTGGCGGCGCAGGCGCGCGTGCCGTTGGTCCCCTACGTCTCACCACAGCCCGGCTGGGCCGAGCAGCGGCCCGAGTACTACTGGGAGAGCCTCTGTGAGGCCTGCCAGGCCCTGTGGGCCTGCTCGACGGTGCCGCGTGAGGCGATCGCCGCGGTGGCCCTGACCACCCAGCGGGCCACGGTGATCAACCTGGATAGTGATGGCCAGCCCCTGCGCCCGGCCATCGTATGGCTCGATCAGCGCCGGGCCCGCGGGCAACGCCCGATCGGCGGCTGGTGGGGGCTGGCCTTTGCCCTGGCCGGCATGAGTGAGACGGTGGCCTACTTTCAGGCCGAGGCCGAGGCCAACTGGATCCGCACCGAGCAGCCGGACGTGTGGGATCGCACCCACAAGTTCCTGTTCCTCTCCGGCTACCTTACCTACCGCCTCACCGGGTGCCTGGTGGACTCGGTCGGGTCGCAGGTCGGCTACGTTCCGTTTGACTACAAGCACCTGCGCTGGGCAGCCAAGAGTGACTGGAAGTGGCGCGCCGTTCCGATGCCCGAGGAGCTGCTGCCCGAGCTGGTGCCCCCAGGGGACGAGCTCGGCCGCGTCACCCGGGAGGCGAGCGCCGCTACCGGCATCCCCGAGGGGTTGCCCATGATCGCCGCGGCCGCCGACAAGGCCTGTGAGGTCATTGGCGCGGGGGCGCTGGAACCGCACGTGGGTTGCCTGTCGTACGGCACCACGGCCACCTTCAACACCACCCACCGCCGCTACACGGAGGTCATCCCGCTCATCCCCCCGTACCCCGCGGCGGTCCCCGACCACTACTCCCTGGAGGTACAGGTCTACCGCGGTTACTGGATGGTCTCCTGGTTCCGCCAGGAGTTCGGCTACCCGGAGGAGGACCGCGCCGAGCGCCTGGGGATCGAGCCGGAGGCGCTGTTCGATGAGCTCGCGGCGCAGGTGCCGCCCGGCTCGATGGGCCTGATGCTGCAGCCTTACTGGTCGCCGGGGGTCAAGGTCCCCGGGCCGGAGGCCAAGGGCGCCATGATCGGCTTTGGGGACGTGCACTCGCGGGCGCACATCTACCGGGCCATCATCGAGGG
>JAAZBY010000521.1 GCA_012513595.1 Chloroflexota bacterium | reverse complement strand
GCCGACCCTCGGGGCTGGTCAGGCGCAGGATGAGCATGTGCTCGGCCATCCAGCCCTCGCGCTTGGCCATCGCCGAGGCGATACGCAGCGCCAGGCACTTCTTTCCCAGCAGGGCGTTGCCGCCATAGCCCGACCCGTACGACCAGATCAGGTTCTCATCGGGGAAGTGGCTGATGTACTTTTGCTCGATCGGCGCGCACGGCCAGGTAGAGTCCTGCTGGCCCTCAGCCAACGGGGCCCCTACCGAGTGCAGGCAGGGGATGAACTCGCCGTCGTCTCCCAGCGCCTCGATCACCTTGGTGCCGACGCGCGTCATGATATGCATGTTGCACACCACGTAGGCGCTATCGGTGATCTCCACGCCGATCTTGGCGATCGGTGAGCCGATCGGCCCCATCGAGAAGGGGATCACGTACATCGTGCGGCCCTTCATGGAGCCCTCATAGAGGGGAATCATGGTCTCCTTGAGGGCCTCGGTCTCCACCCAGTTGTTGGTGGGGCCGGCCTGGTCCTTTTCCGGGTAGGCGATAAAGGTGCGGTTCTCGACGCGCGCCACGTCCGACGGGTCAGAGCGGAACAGGAAGGTGTTGGGGCGCTTCTCCACCTTGATGGCCATGCCACTGTCGGCCATCCCCTGCATGAGGCGGTCGTACTCGGCCTTGCTGCCGTCGCACCAGTAGACCCGCTCCGGCTGCACCAGAGCCTCCACCTCTTTCACCCAGGCGACCAGCTTCTTGTTCTTGACCTGATATTGCATGGACTCTTTCCTCCGATAGTGCAATCGACTCACGCCCGTTACAGCAATACCCGTCGGTCCGAGGCGTTCTCCTCTGCCCGGCCAGGCGTGCCGGTCTCTCGTTGCCCAAACGCCGGCGTCGTCCCCCGGCAGGCGCTGAGAGGACGAGAACGCCGGCGTTCCTCGCGTGCAAACCCCGCCGGAAGCGCTCATCGCGCGCGGCGGTTCATCGTGGCGGCCCACCAGGCGTCGGCGCTGCTGGCCGATCGCGCCGGGTCGCATACCTGCCCGATGATACTGCAGGAGATAATACAGGCGTTGCGCCGCCACGTCAAGAAGGTACTGCGATTGCATCCTGCCGACGCGCCACGCGGACACCTGTCACCGCTCCGTACGGTTGACCGGGACGCCCCGGGGACCTAGAATCGTCCTGTGACCCATGCCAACACCTCGAGGAGGACCCATGCCGCGGGAAACCATGATCCCCCGGGAGCGCTGGCTCGCCGTCCTGTGCCGCGAGACGCCCGACCGGGTGCCTACCGACTATTGGTCTACGCCCGAGGCCACCGATCTCCTGATGGCCCATCTCGGTGTCACGTCCGAGCGGGCCCTCCTGCGCCGCCTGCACATCGACCGCCCCAAGACGGTCGGCGGGCGCTACGTGGGGCCGCCGATCCCTGCGGGCTATGATGTGTTTGGCATCCCCCATCGCTTGGCCGACTATGGCAGCGGCACCTACTCGGAGGTGGCAGCCAACCCGCTGGCCGGCTATGCGACGGTGGAGGAGATCGAGGCCCACTACACCTGGCCCTCCCCCGATTGGTGGGACTATTCGGACGTCGCCACGGAAGTCGTCGGCTGGGAAGAGTATCCCATCCGCGGCGGCGGCTCAGAGCCATTCCTCACCTACAAGGCGCTGCGCGGCCAGGAGCAGGCCTTCATGGACCTCGTCCTCAACCCCGAGATCGTCCACTATTGCCTGGACCGGCTCTTCGAGCTGGCCTACCAGAACACCCTGCGCATCTACGAGGCCATCCCCGGGCAGGTGATGATCACCTACGTGGCCGAAGACATGGGCAGCCAGGAGAGCCTACTCTTCTCCCCCGCGCAGATCCACGAGTTCCTGATCCCACGGATGCGCCGCGTGATCGACCTGGCCCATTCCGCCGGCGCCTACGTCTTTCACCACTCCGACGGCGCGGTGCGGGCCATCCTCCCCAACATGATCGCGGCGGGCATCGACGTCCTGAACCCGATCCAGTGGCGCTGCCGGGGGATGGAGCGCGAGGGGCTCAAGCGCGACTTTGGCGAGGCCTTGGTCTTCCACGGCGGGGTGGATAACCAGTACACCCTGGCCTTCGGCACGGTCGACGAGGTCGCCCGCGAGGTGGAGGACAACCTGCGCATCCTGGGCGCCGGCGGCGGCTACATCCTGGCGCCCTGCCACAACATCCAGGCCGTCAGCCCGGCCGAGAACATCGTGGCCATGTACGAGACGTGCTATGAACTCGGCTGGACGTAAACCGCGCCGCATCGCGAACTGATTGCGCAGCGGCGCCCATGCCGCCTATCCTGCACGCCAGGGGTGCCGGGCGCGCCGCGTGTGATTCCTTGGGAGGAGCCAATGTACATCGGTCGTTTCGTCATCGTCGGCCAGACGCCGGCCGGGGAGTGGTACCTCGGGTACCGGGTCTCGTCGCGCTCGTTCCCCAACCGGCGCATCGTCGTCCAGGAGGACCGCGCCGTGGTGCTGCCCACGCCTGACGCGCCCCCCTCCGACAACCCCTACATCTCGTACAACTGCCTGCGTCAACACGGCCAGATCGCCATCGTGGCCAACGGCAGCCACGTGGACCCGGCCATCGACAAAGTCAGCCTCGGCTATCCCCTGCGCGACGCGTTGGCCCTGGCCATGTTGGCCATGGATTTCGAGCACGACCACCTGAGCACGCCGCGCATCGCCGCAGCGGTGGACCTCTCTGCCGCCGCCGGGTACCTGGCCATCGTGGCCCGCGACCAGCTCTGCATCCAAAAGGTGGACGTTCAGGCCGGGGAGGCCTCTCTCATCGCCACTTACGAACGCACCGCGCCGACGCCGATCCAGCTGGCCGGCTCACACGCCGAAGACCTCGCCGAGGCCATCTTTGCCAGCGAGTACGAACACCCGGTGGCCTCGCTGGCCGCTATCCTCCAGGACGGGCGCCTGCGCCTGGCGGCGCGCTCGGCCCGCTAGGCCCGCGGGGGTTGGGAGCAGGGGGGCCCTCGGGCGGCGCAGCCGGCCTACCGCGGTGAACCGTTGAACGAGAGACTCCTCACCGGGGAGGGCTGGCCCCACTGCCGGCTATGCCGACCGGTCTAGTGGTACTTGGGGATCGAAAAGGGCTTGCCGGTGTACCGGCAAGCCCCTCGCTTTGCTGTGTGCGGCGTCGCACTCGCACGGGCGCCCTACATCGCGGCTACCTGGGCAATCAGCAGCCCCCCCAGGAGCAGGAAGAGCACCGCCATTAGCAGCTTGGTGCTGGCCGCATGGCGCACGAACCAGTCCTGCACGCGCCCGGCGCTTACCCCGTAGACGGCCAGGAGCAACACCGCCAGAAGCGGCAACACGAACACGACGTTGTACAGCACCAGGTAGCCCACGGCGGAGGCGCGCATCTCGGCCACCCCCACCATGAACGATATGGTCGGCAGGTACACCTGCCCGGTGCAGGCCAGCTCCAGGAGTGAGACCATCAGGCCCGTCACCAACGCCGCCCCGATGTAGGCGCCGCTCGCCGCGCGGATGCGGCTCTTGATCTTCTCGCGCAACGCATCGGGCAGGTTGAGCCGCATGTCCTGCAGCTGCCCGCGGCGCGCCAGCACATAGTCGTACAGGCTCAGCCCCGCCAGCACCAGGCACCCCGCGCCCAAGAGGCCGTAGAGTATGGGCCCCACAATGCGTACCGCCGAGGCCAGCGCCAGCAGCCTCATGGCCCCCAGCCCCACCAGGAGGTAGGTCAGGAACACCCCTACGGTGAAGGCCAGCCCCACGAAAAGGAGATCACGGCGCGGCCGCCGGCTAACGGCCAGATAAGAGACAAAGAAGAGGATTGTGGCAAAGGCGCAGGGGTTGATGCCGTCGAGCAGGGCGGCGGCAGCCACCGCTACGACACCCATGCTCTGGAAGCGCTCGACGATGCTCTGGCGCCCGGCGCTCGTCTCCAGAGCCTCCCAGAAGGGCCCCGCGCCGGAGGCCAGGTAGGGCGCCAGCGCCGCACGCAGGTGGGCGGTGGTGATCTCGTCACCGATGAGGACGGCATCCCCCACATAGAGGGACGGCGCGGCCAGGCGTTCCGCTTCCGGCAGGTGGCGGTACAGGCCGATGGCCTCGACGAGGGAAGCGTCGCGCACGTTGTTCAGGGTGGTCACTACCAGCGAGGGCACCTCAGCGGCGACGGCCTCCAGAACCAGGCGCGCCCGGTCGCACTCGGAGCAGCCGTCCTTTTCCACATAGGCGAGGTGAATAGCCGCTGCGCTCGGCGTCCCTTCGGCGGCCGCAGCCGTCGCCGAAGGCACCTGGCCGGCCGCCCCGCCACCGGCCTTGGTAGCCTCGATCGCCTCACGCACGGCCTGCCCCAGCCGCTCGACGTCCAGGTCAAAGAGCAGCCGGTCCCCCACCACCACTACGGGGATGTCGGGAGCCTTGGCGCCCAGCCGTGCCTCGTCGGCCTCCAGCGCCTCCATGCCCTGCACGTCGCGGACGTCGACGAGAGAGAGGCTCAGGCCAGGGCCGTACTGCTCCGCGATGCCCGGCCAGACGCCCTCCAGAAAGTCCGTGCAGTGGCCGCAGGTGGGCGAGTAATAGACGGTTACCGAGACCGCCCCTTGGGCCAGGGCGGGCCCTGCGGCCAGCGCCATACTCAGCACAAACAGCACCAGAACCAGAGCACGCAGGGCAGGGCGCATTGAGCATCTCCTTGCAGCAGTCGGACCGGGCCAGCCAGCCCGTACAGGCCGGCACCCGAGTATAGAACGGGGGGGCGCTCCTGCCAACTGCCTCTGGGCCCCCACTGTCTGGCTGGACGGCGGACCGCCTCCCGCCTAGAATCGGCGAGACATTGCAGGGCGCCGGTCTGGCGCCCCAGCCTGAAAGGATGATGCCCCATGGCTACCGAGTCCACGCCCGGCGCTGGCTACGCCTCTCGCGCGCAGGTACCCGTCGGCGACCAGTGGGACCTGACCCCCCTCTATGCCACCCCCGCCTCGTGGGAGGATGACTACCAGTCGGCCCAGGCGCTGCCCGACGGCGTGGCTTCCTTCGCCGGGCGCCTGGTCGAATCCGCCGCCGTGCTGGCCGAGGCGTTGGAGGCCTGGTTCGCCGCCCTGCGCCGCCTCGATCGCCTCTACGTCTACGCCCACCTGCGCAACGACCAGGACCTGGGCGACGGCACCAATCAGGGCATGTACGACCGTGCCTATTCGCTGTACACCCGGCTGGCCTCAGCGGGCTCTTACCTGGCCCCCGAGGTCCTGGCCATCGACGACGCCACCATGTCTGCCTGGCTTGAGGGCGAGGTCCTGGCCCCCTACCGCTTCTGGCTGCGTGACCTGCTGCGGGCCAAGCCGCACACCCTCTCGGCGCCCGAGGAGCGCCTGATGGCCATGGTCTCTGAGCCGCTGGCCGCCCTACAGCGCGCCTACAGCGTGCTCAAGAACGTCGACCTGTCCGCGCGCCTGCCGCAGGTCAGCAACGCCGAGGGGGTGGGCCAGCGCCTCACCCATGCGTCGTTCATCGAGATGCAGGAGAACCCGGACCGCGCCGTGCGCCGGGCTTCTTTCGCCGCCTACTATGACGAATGGGCCGGCAACCGCGCCACCGCTGCCGCCACGCTCGACGGCGCCGTCAAGGCGCACATCTTTGAGGCCCGCGCCCGCAGCCATCCCTCGGCCCGGGCAGCCTCCCTGTTTGACGACAACGTCGACGTGGCCGTGTACGACGCCCTGATCTCTGCCGTGCACGACGCGCTCCCCGCCTTTTACCGCTACGTGGCCCTCCGGAAGCGGCTCTTGGGCGTCGATGCGCTGCACATGTATGACAACTATGTCCCCGTAGTCCCCGAGGTCTCGATGCGCTACGGGTACGGCGAAGCCGTTGATGTCGTCTGCCGGGGGCTCGCCCCACTAGGGTCGGATTATGTCGAGACGGCGCGACGGGGTCTCCTCGCTGGCTGGGTGGACCGCTACGAGAACGCCGGCAAGCGCTCCGGCGCCTACTCCTCGGGCTGCTACGACTCTTGGCCGTACATCCTGATGAACTACACCGGCACGCTCGACTCGGTGTTCACCCTGGCGCACGAGCTGGGGCATTCGATGCACTCGCTGTACTCCAACCGTGCCCAGCCCTACCACCTGGCCGACTATCGCATCTTGGTGGCGGAGGTTGCCTCAACCACCAACGAGAGCCTGCTGAACCAGCACTTGCTGGCCACCACACGCGACCGCGCCGCGCGCGCCTACCTGGTGGACCGCCAGCTGGATAGCTTTCGCGCCACGCTCTTCCGCCAGACGATGTTCGCCGAGTTCGAACTGCGCATCCACCAGATGGTGGAGAAGGGCGAGGCCCTGACGGGTGATGTCCTGAACGAGCTGTATC
>JAAZBY010000055.1 GCA_012513595.1 Chloroflexota bacterium | reverse complement strand
TAGCCGGCGTACCTTGTAGGGCGGCGTCTTGCCTGCCCCCCGAACGGGGGGAGCCCCGCCCGGGCGGCTGCGGCGGGCTCCGCGGCCCTCGGCTAGCCAAACGTTGTCGTCCCGAGCGGACTCTTCGGAGCCGCCGGTCCGCCGGCCGGGACCTCGTCTTCGCCTCACGGCCCCCCGGACGTTAGGCCAAGACGAGGTCCCTCGCTGCGCTCGGGACGACAAGCGGGGCTCCGCCAGGCCTCCCGCCGGAGGACAGGGCGCGGGGCCAGCCAGGCCTCCCGCCGGGCGGCAGGCCCCTGAATCCTGTCAATCCTGTGAATCCTGTCCTCTTCCTCTACCCCTTCCTCTTCCCCTTCCTCTTCTTCCCCCTCCCAACCCCGCGCTACCGATCCAGATCCTCCAGGAAGCCGTCGGGCACTGAGGCCGCGTACACGTGCGGAATGCCCGTGCGGTCCGAGTTGTAGATCACCCACTTGTTGTCCGGGCTCAGGTACGGGTGCGGATGTGTGTACTGCGGGATCGACAGGCTCGCGCCTGACTCGCACAGTACCTTCCACTTGCCCGTCTTGATCGACCCCACCACGATGTGGGCCGCCGGGTGCGTATCGGTGACGAAAAAGCGCCCGTCCCGTGAGGCGTTGGGGTGGTCAAAGTACGCCCCGCGCGCCACCACCCGCGCCGGCCCCGCCCCCGGCGTCACCATCATCAGGTTGCCCTGCTCCACCAGTTCCTCGCGCGTGCTGCCGCCCACGGTGAACAGGATCGCGCCGGTGTCTCCGATCCAGGTCTGGTGCCCCTGGCAGCGCGCCGTGTGTGGCAACCCCACCGGCAGGGTGCGGTGGTTCCCGCCCTGGATGTCGATCAGGTAGAGCGTCGCGCCGATCTCCCCCACCAGCAGGATGTGCCGGCCCGTGTCGTCTAGGACGGCGCCGCGGTTATGCTGGATCAGCAGGTCCTGCCCCTTGCCCGGCTCCAGCTGGGGATGGGCGTTGCACATGTCCTCGCCCTGCTCCCAGATGATCTCGCGCGTGCCCGTCACGAGGTCGAACCGCAGGATGCCAAAGCGCTTGTTGCCCAGGTAGGCCGAGTTCACAAAGTAGCGCTCGTCGGGCGTCAGCGAGCCCATCGTGCGGGGCTGGGGGCCGCCGTCAAAGTGCCAGCGCTTCTGCTCCAGCGTCTCAAAATCGGTCCGCACGATCTCGTACGACGCCCCGCCGAGCTGGTCGATGGTGTAAAAGTGCCGGTGGTTCGGCGAGACGGCATAGCCGCGCATGCCAGCCTTGCTCTCGGTCACCTTGGTCACCAGCCGCCGGGTAAAGTCGTGGCGCCACAGGTGGGCCGAGCCCACCGAATCATGGTGGCGGATGAACATGACGTAGCGCGAGGCGGCGTCCATATAGGCCACCTCGCCATAGATGTTCGAGTTGATGGCCGGGCAAGAGGTCAACTGCAGGATCTGCGCGCCCGTCGCCGGGTACACCTCGCGGATGATCATCTCTGGCGTAGACTGTTCGAACGTCGCCATGGCGCCTCTCCTCTCAAGAGAGGCCCTGGGGCCGTTCCCCAGGGCCTGCAACGCAGCGTGCTCACTCCGGGCGCCCCGGGCCCAGCACCCGCCCCCGCGCGGCCGGCCAATCGGTCCCGCCGGAGAGGGGCGCCGGGCCAGGGGTGAGCCCAGCCGTCAGACGGTGTGCTTGGCCGGCTCGTCCCAGTACCAGGTGGCGTCGTCCATGATGTACTCGTAGATCGTCGAGCAGCAGTCGTACGGATAGCCGCCCTTGATCCCCTTTAGCCCGTTCTTGACGATCACCAGCTGCGGCGTGTCACCCACAAAGCAGGGGCAGGGCAGCTCGTCGTACCAGATGTCGAGGATCTTGAAGAAGAGCTGCTTCTGCTCCTCCGCGTCCGCGGTGACCTGGATCTGGTCCCACAGCTCCCAGATGTTCCAAATCCAGTGCCCGTCGGGCGGCTTTTCCGCGATGGGGCTGGTGGGGTCGTCGTACCAGGCCTGCCAGGCCACTGCCCAGGGCTTGGTCGTCCACCCGCGCACCCACATGCGCGGCTCGGCCAGGGGTACCAGGTTGTAGTCGAACCAACCCGGATAGTCGCCATCGATCTCGTTGGCGTCGTGCGCCTCGATCGACAGCGACCGGTCGACCACCTTGTAGGTGAGCTGGATGCCGATGCCCTTGAAATAGTCGGCCAGCAGCTCGGTCGTCTTGATCGGGTGCGTGTTGATGGCCATGTAGTTGATGACGATGCGGTCGCCGCTGCCATCGGGGTAGACGCGGTAGCCCTCCGAGTCGCGCTCGGTATAGCCGAGGCCGTCCATCAGCGCGTTGGCCTTGTCCGGGTCGTACTCCAGGTAGGCCTCCGCCAGCTTCGGGTAGTAATAGGGCGAGGACTTGGGCGGCGTGTACTGCTTGAACGTGCCAAAGCCCTCGTAGATCAGGTCCAGGTACTCCTGGCGGTTGAACATGTACGACACGGC
>JAAZBY010000520.1 GCA_012513595.1 Chloroflexota bacterium | reverse complement strand
GAGGTGGTCGGACATGATGGCCCCGTCATAGCCCACCTCGCGGAGGGCCCGCATGACGCGGTACATGTCCATGTAGCCGTCGTCGAGGAAGGTTTCCACAAACCCGCCGGGCATCGGCGCGGTCACGTTGCGAAAGTGCACCTTGAACAGCTTGCCCTGCCCGCCAAAGTACCGAATCGCGTCGACCACATTTTTCCCCATCATTGCGCCGCCCTCCACCCAACACCCCACGCACAGGCAGACGCCGATGTTCGGGCTGTCCGCGATCTCGAGGGCGCGCCGGTACCCCTCAAAGGTGCCAAAGATGCAGCGCGGCACGCCGCCGAGGTCGTACACGGGCGGGTCGTCGGGGTGGATGCCGATGTACACGCCGGCTTCCTCGGCCACCGGCACCACCTGCCGGACAAAGTAGGTGTAGTTGTCCCACAGTTCCGCTTCAGAGTAGCGCCGCCCGTGGGTCAGGGGGGCCTGGAAGACCTTGCCTGCCCAATGGCCGGTACGGGCTTCCTCCACGCGGAAGGCCCGCGCCGTGGCGCCACCGCGGATGGCCTCGCGCCCGGTGCTCCAGATGCCGTTGCCCATGTGGGCGTAGGTCGAGTAGCGAATCCCGGCCTTGCCCAGGTTGCGGATGTAGGCCAGGTACTCGCGGATCTTTTCCTCGCGGCCGGGCAGGTTGAGGGTGACCTCTTCCATGTTGTGGCAACGGTGGTTGGCGAGGCGATAGATCTGCAGCCCGTGCGCTTCGACGCGCTCGCGGAGGGCGGCATACTCGGCGGCAGTCTGCTTCCCGGGCGCGCTGATCTCAGCCATAACCCACTCGACGCCGAGCTGGCGGATGAACTGGTAGTCCTCCTCGCTGGCGTTGGCGGGCAGCTTGGTGCCCAACTGGATCCCGGGATGGCTGGCGCGGTACCCGGGGATCACGGACAAAGCATAGGGCGGCGTGTTGGGTGGCATCCTCTCTTCCCTCCTCTGGCTATGGCAGACTCACGGGCAACACAGTGACCCAGCCCGGGCCGCGGGCGCCCCGCTTCGGGAACTCGCCGTCGCCCGGCGCTAGCCGGCCGCCTCGAGGCGCAGGGCCCAGTCCTCACCGTCGGGCTGGCTCGGCAGCAGCACCTCGCAGAAGGCGGTGGCGCGTAGCGTCCCTGCCGGGAGCCATTCGCCCGTCCTGGGGTTGAACCAGTCCGCCCGGTAGGCGGCGCCGAACGGCACGGCGCGTAGGGTGGCGCGCGGGCAGTCCGCCTCCAGGTAGATAAGCACCAGGCTGAGGTCGGGCGTCGTTGCGCAGTAGGCCCAGCCGCGGTTGCCCGTCACTCCCACGGACTTGGACGGGTACAGATGGTCGGCCCTGGGGATCAGTTCCTGGTAGCGGGTGCCGGCGGACAGGACGAACGCCTTCAGGTACTGCATCTGCGCGCCGGACTGCCAGGTCAGCGCCTCCCAGGTCTTGTAGGGCGCCGGCTCCTCGACGTCGCCGCCCCACAGGCCGACGCAGCCATAGATGTGGCCGG
>JAAZBY010000519.1 GCA_012513595.1 Chloroflexota bacterium | reverse complement strand
ATACGCTCGTCAACCTGGCCCTGGCCTGGGCCGAGGCGTACATGGCCACGCACGCTGATCTGCGCGTCTCGGTGACGGGCGGAGGCAGCGGCACCGGCATCGCCGCCATGGTCAACGGGACGGTGGACATCGCCAACGCCTCCCGCGACATGACCGCTGACGAGATCGCCCAGGCCCGCAAGAACGGCATCGACCCCGTCGAGTTCACCGTGGCGCTGGACGCCATCGCCATCGTCGTCAACCCGCAGAACCCGGTGGACCGCCTGACCCTCCAGGAAGTCTCGGACATCTACACCGGGCAGATCGACAACTGGAAGTACGTCGGCGGCGAGGACCGCCCCATCGTCCTCCTATCGCGTGAGTCGAACTCGGGGACTTATGTCTACTTTCTGGAGAACGTCATCCGCCTCGGCAGTGAGAGCACGCTGCTCTTCTCTCCCGACACGCTGCTGATGCCCTCCTCCGAGGGGATCAGTGCCGAGGTGCGTGACAACCCAAACGCCATCGGCTACGACGGGCTGGGCTACGTCACCCCGGACCAGAAGGCCATCGCCATAGCGACGTCGTCCGAGGGGCCCTACGTCCGTCCGTCGATCGACACGGTGAACTCGGGGGAATATCCGGTCGCACGGCCTCTGTACATGTACACCGCCGGGGAGCCGCAGGGAGCAGTCAAGGACTATATGGACTGGATCCTCACCCGCGGGCAGGACATCGTGGCCAACATCGGCTTTGTGCCCCTGAAGAGATAGACGTCGAGAGGTTCTGAATGTCCACTCCGCTCCAGGCCCGGCCGGCCAGACCCCGCTGGGGGGAATTCGTCATCGAGACGCTGATCCGCGTACTCGGGTTCTCCACCATCGGCTTTGTGGCCCTGATCTTCCTCTTCTTGCTGCGCGAGGGCTTTCCCGCGTTCCTGGAGATCCCCTTCAGCAATCTGGCCGGCACGCGTTGGTACCCGTCCTTTGACCTCTACGGCACCCTGCCGCTGATCCTCGGCTCCCTCCTGGTGACGCTGACGGCCATCGCCATTGCCCTGCCGTTGGGGGTGGCCACGGCGGTGTTCGTGCGCGAGGTGGCCCCGCCCTGGGCGCGCGAGTTGCTCAAGCCCGGCATCGAGGTCCTAGCCGGGATCCCTTCCGTGGTCCTCGGGTTCTTTGGCATGACGGTGCTGGCGCCGCTGATCCGCAAGTACCTTGGCGCCCCGACCGGGCTGACGGCCTTCACGGGTTCGCCGGTGCTGGCCTACATGTCGCTGCCGACGATCATCTCCATCGCCGAGGATGCGCTGGACAACGTCCCCAAGAGCTACCGCGATGCCTCGCTCGCCATGGGCGCCACCCTCTGGCAGACCATCTGGCGCGTGGTTGTGCCGGCGGCTCGCTCCGGCATGGTGACCGCCGTCATGCTCGGCATGGGCCGCGCCATTGGTGAGACCATGGCCGTCATGATGGTCACCGGCAATGCGGCCCGTATGCCGGTCGACCTCCAGGCGCTGTTCATGCCGGTGCGCACCATGACGGCCACCATCGCCGCCGAGATGGGCGAGGTGGCCAGCGGCTCCACCCACTACCATGCCCTCTTTGGGATCGGCATCGTCCTGTTCGCGCTGACCTTCGCCATCAACCTGGGCGCCGCACGGGTGATGTTCGCCCAGCGACGCGAAGGGGGCCTGCGATGATCAGCCGGCATACGGCGCAGCGCCTCGGCTATGCGCTCCTGTTCCTGGCCTCGCTCGTGGTGGTGCTGCCGATCCTGGCGGTGATCGTCATCGTGATCATCCGTGGGCTGCCGGCCATCTCTTGGGAGTTCCTGACGGCCATGCCGCGTAACGGCATGACGGAGGGCGGCATCCTGCCGGCACTGGTGGGCACCATCCTGCTGACCCTGGGAACGGCGGTGGCCTCGATACCGGTCGGGATCGGCGGGGCCATCTACCTGGCCGAGTACGCCCGCGACAACTGGCTGACGCGAGCCATCCGCCTGGCCATCGTGAACCTAGCCGGCATCCCCTCGGTCGTATACGGCCTGTTCGGGCTGGGGCTGTTTGTGCTCCTCCTGCAGCTGGGGACGTCGATCGTGGCCGGTTCGCTGACCCTTGCCATCATGACGCTGCCCGTGATCATCAGTACGTCCGAGGAGGCCCTCCGCGCCGTACCGGGCGACTTTCGCACGGTGAACGCCAGCCTCGGGGGCACGCGCTGGCAGGGGATCTGGCGCATCATTCTCCCGCAGGCGCTGCCTGGCGTGATCACCGGGGTGTTGCTTGGCCTGCTGCGGGCCGCCGGCGAGACGGCCCCCATCCTGTTCACGGTGGTCGCCTTTTACCTTCCGGCTCTGCCGCGATCGGTGTTTGACCAGACCATGGCCCTGCCCTACCACCTGTACGTCGT
>JAAZBY010000518.1 GCA_012513595.1 Chloroflexota bacterium | reverse complement strand
GTCTTCCAGCACGGCGGCCAGGGTGGAGGGGCGCAGCGTCACCGTGCCGGCGAAGGCCATGTGCTCGCGCGAGCAGCCGTAGGGCATGGCCGGCAGGAGCAGGGCGCCCAACTCCTCGGCCAGGCG
Source organism: Chloroflexota bacterium (assembly GCA_012513595.1). The sequence continues at coordinate 16,980 of JAAZBY010000518.1, read as the reverse complement.
GCGGGCCACCTCCTGGGCGATCAGCCAGTCGGTGCCGATCGGCAGGTGCGGGCCGTGCTGCTCGATGGCGCCAAAGGGCAGCACCGCCGTGGTCAGCCCGGCGGCGCCGATCTCGGCGGAGGTGTTCTCGGCGGAGTACATGGTCGCTTTCCCCTTACGCTGGCGGGGCGCCGCCCATGCCGGTGGCGGCGCCCCGTACGGTGCCTTCATGCGGCCGTCCGCGCCGCTCTCGTTAGGCCTCCAGGCCGGCCAGCAGCCCCTCCGGCACCCGCGCGGCGTAGACGTGCGGGATGCCGGTGCGGTCCGAGTTGTAGATCACCCACTGGTTGTCGGGGCTCAGGTAGGGGTGCGGGTGGGTGTACTGCGGGGAGGAGAGGGAGGAGCCCGTCTCACACAGCAGGTGCCAGCGCCCGGTCTTGATGGAGCCGATCACGAGGGAGGCGTTGGGGCTCGTGTCTGACACAAAGTAGCGCCCATCTCGCGAGGCGTTGCAGTGGTCAAAGTAGACCCCCTTGGCCACCACGCGGGCGCGTTCGTCTCCGGGGCGCACCGCCAGGAGGTTGCCCGCCCGCAGGACCTCCTCACGCGGGCCGCCGCCGACGGTCAGGAGGATCTCACCGGTAGTGCCCAGCCAGCACTGGTGCCCCTGGCAGCGCTGGGTGAAGGGCTGGCCCACCGGCAGGGTGCGGTGGTTCTTGCCGTTTATGTCAACCAGATAGAGGGTGGCGCCGATCTCCCCCACCAGGAGGATGTGCCGGCCGGTGTCGTCGACGATGGCGCCGCGGTTGTGCTGGATGAGCAGGTCCTGGCCGCGGCCCGGCTCCAGCTGGGGATGGGCGTTGCACATGTCCTCCCCCTGCTCCCAGATCAGTTGGCGCTCGCCAGACTCCATGTCCAGCCGCCAGACGCCGAAGCGCTTGTTGCCCAGGTAGGCGGAGTTGATGTAGTAGCGGCGGTCGGGCGTTACCGAGCCGCGCGTGCGCGGCAGGAAGCGGTCATCGTCAAACGCCCAGGCGCGCCTCTCGAGGGTGGTGATGTCCAGCTCGACCAGCTCGTACGAGCGGCCGTCGCGCAGGTCGGTGTAGTAGAAGAAGCGCTGGTCCGGCGAGACGGCGTGGCCGCGCATGCGGCCGGTGGTCTCAGCGACCTTGGTAACCAGGCGGCGCTCCAGGTCGGCGCGCCAGAGGCCGACGGGGCCGATGGAGTCGTGCATGCGGGTGAACATGACGTAGCGGGAGGAGGCGTCCATATAGGGCACCTCAAAGTACTCGTGGTCGTTGATGGCGGGGGCCGAGGTCAGCTGGTGAATCTGCGCGCCCGAGGGGGCCTTTTCCCGCACGATCCATTCCGTCGCCGTGGACTCGAACAGCGTAGCCATAGCCTTGCTCCCTTTCTCCACGTGCTGCCCGCCGGGCCGGGTTCCCGCAGGAAGGCGCGCCCTGCCAGCACCGGGCACCGGCGGGCGCTGCGCCGAGTGCGGAGGGCAACCACAGTATAGGGCCCCGGCCCCCGTGACGCTAGCGCCTGCGGCGCCAGCGCGTGCGGCGCCAACGCCCGGGCGCCGTATTGGGCGCGCCGGGCCCGCCCGCCTATACTGCGCGGGTGCCCACGCCGCGGCCGAGGAGGGATGCCCATGTCCGTAGGAAAGATGCACGCCGACGAGGTGGAAACCGACGTCGCCCTGGTGCGCCGGCTGCTCGAGGCGCAGTTCCCGCAGTGGGCGGGGCTGCCCATCGCGCCGTGCCCCAGTTCCGGCACGGACAATGCCATCTACCGCCTGGGCGAGAGCCTGGCCGTGCGGCTGCCGCGCATCGGCTGGGCCGTGGGGCAGGTGGAGAAGGAACACCGCTGGCTGCCGGGGCTGGCGCCGCACCTGCCTCTGGCCATCCCGGTGCCGCTGGCGGTGGGGGCGCCGGCCGAGGGCTACCCCTGGCATTGGGGCGTCTACCCCTGGCTGGCGGGCGCCAACGCCACCTTCGAGCGCCTGGCCGACCCCTGCCAGGCGGCTGAGGACCTGGCGCGGTTCGTGGTCGCGCTCCGGCAGGTCGACGCGGCCGGCGGGCCACCCCCCGGGGAGCACAACTCGCGCCGTGGCGAGCCGCTGGCCGCGCGCGATGCGTCGGCCCGCGCGGGGATCGCCTCTCTCGACGGGCTGTACGACGGCGCCGCCCTCACGGCCGCCTGGGAGGCGGCCCTGGCCGCGCCCGCCTGGGGCGGGGAGCCCGTCTGGATCCACGGGGACCTGCAGGCGGGGAACCTGCTGGCCGTGGAGGGGCGCCTCAGCGCCGTGATCGACTTTGGCTGCCTGGGGGTGGGCGACCCGGCCTGCGACCTGATGGTGGCCTGGAACCTCTTTACCGGGGAGAGCCGCGCGGCCTTCCGCGCGGCGGTAGCGGTTGATGAGGCCACCTGGGCGCGCGGGCGGGGTTGGGCGCTGTGGATGGGCCTCGTCGCCCTCCCCTACTACCAAGACACCAACCCCGTGCTGGCCGGCATCGCGCGGCGGGCCATCGGCGCCGTCCTGGCGGAGCGGGCCGCCGGCGCTTGACCGCGAGACCCTCGCGCACTAATGTCGGGCCGACTGGCAGGATGCGTAGCGAAAGGTGAAATCGATGAAAGGTCTGGTACTGTATCCCGATGGGCACTACTCGCTCGACGAGGTCCCCGAGCCGCGCCTGGGCGCCGGCCGCTATGCCCCGCACGACGTGCTGATCGAGGTGGCCTACTGCGGCATCTGCGGCAGCGACGTGCACGGCTGGCACGTGGCCGAGGGGACGCGCCTGGCCGGCCCCGCCAAGGCCGTCGTGGGCGGGCATGAGATGGTCGGCACCGTCCGCGCCGTGGGCCCGGCGGTGACGCGCGTCAAGCCCGGCGACCGCGTGGTGGGGGAGATCGTCACCAACTATTGCGGCGAGTGCGTGAACTGCCGCGCCGGCCGCATCAACATCTGCGTGAACACGCCCCCCAAGGAGGGGCGCATCCACTACACCGAGGGCGGTGCCTTTGCGCCGTGGGTGGCCTGGCGAGATTCGGCCCTGCACATCCTGCCCGACAACGTCACCTCGGAGGAGGCCGTCCTGATGGAGGCCACCGCCGGCAGCGTGCACTGCCTGTACGAGCGGCTGGAGCTGCGCGCCGGCGAGTCGGTGGCCATCCTGGGCCCTGGCGCCCGCGGGCAGATCCTGCTGCAGCTGGCGCTGGCGGCGGGGGCGCGGCCGGTGCTCGTCTCGGGCATCCAGCGGGACGCGCGCATCCGCCTGCCGCTGGCCAAAGAGACGGGCGCCGACCGGGTGGTGAACATTGACCAGGAAGACCTCATCGCCGCGGCCAAGGAACTGACCGGCGGGCAGGGGTTCGACGTGGTGGTGGAGAACGCCGGCGTGGCCTCGGCCGTCGAGCAGGCCATCGAGATCGCCCGGCCGGGTGGGCGGATCATGATCTCCGGCGGCGGCATCCGCGGCGGGGTGACCATTCCGCTGCACACCTGGCCGGTCATCGTCAAAGAGCTGACGCTGTACGGCGAGATCTCACACAATTGGACGTCGTGGAAGACGGCGGTGGCGATGGCCGCCCGCGGGCAGATCAACCTCAAGCCGCTGTTGACGCGCGTGTACCCGCTGTCGCAGTGGGAGCAGGGCTTTTCTGACGCGGCCATGGGCGACGACGTCATGCGCGTGGCGCTCCGGCCGGAGTAAGGCGCCCTGCTGGCAACAACAGAGGGGCTCGCCGCTTTCAGACCCCCGGGGGTCCCGCGCGCAGACGCGTTCGCGCGCAGACGCGTTCGCGCGCAGACGCGTTCGCGCGCAGACGCGCGGAAGACCCCGGGGGTCGTGAAGAGTCCACGCGCGGGAGGCCCCGGGGGTCTTGTCGTTCTCAGTACTCCTTGCGCAGGTCCATCCCCTCGTACAGCGCGGCGACCTCCTCGGCGTAGCCGTTGAAGGGCAGCGTCGGGCGGCGCCCCACCCCCACGCGGTACTCGCTCGCCTGCGACCAGCGCGGATGGTCCACCGCAGGGTTCACGTTGGAGTAGAACCCGTACTCGCCCGGGGCGTAGGTGTTCCAGAAGGTGGCCGGCTGCTCGGCCACTAGGTCGATGCGGACGACCGCCTTGATGCTCTTGAACCCGTACTTCCAGGGCACCACCAGGCGCAGGGGGCCGCCCTTTTGCGGCGTCAGCGGCTGGCCGTAGGCGCCGGTGGCCAGGATGGTCAGGGGGTGGCGGGCCTCGTCCAGGCACAGCCCCTCGACGTAGGGCCAGGTGAAGGGGCTACGGCGCTGGCCGGGCAGCTGCTCCGGATCGTACAGGGCCTCAAAGCGCACGTAGCGGGCCTCCGCGGTCGGCTCGACCGCATCGAGCAGCTGGCTCAGCGGGAAGCCCGTCCAGGGCACCACCATGGAGTAGGCCTCCACGCAGCGCATCCGCTCGACCCGTTCCACCTGGGGAAAGCGCTCCACCAGGTCACTCAGCGCAAAGGACCCCGGCCGGCGCACCAGCCCGCCGACCGCCACGCTCCAGGGCGAGGTGACCAGATCGGCCGCCAGGCCCCGCACGGCGGACTTGTTGGTGCTGAACTCGTAATAGTTGTTGAAGGCGTTGGCCGTCTCCTCAGGCGTGGGCACGTCGGCCGGCGGCGTGGGGCTGGGCGGCGGCGGGCTGGCCCGGCCGCCCGAGGCCGGCGGAGAGCCGCTGCCGGCGCAGGCCATCAGCCCCAGCGCGGCCGACGCGGCCGCCAGGCCGAGGAGAAAGGCGCGGCGTGAGCCAAAGAGCCACTCGGGCGTGATCTCCGAACGGGGCGGGCTACTCATCGGGATGCACTCCTTCCGCGAATGGACACATTATAGCACATTGCGGAGCCAACGTATCCGCTTTCCCCCGCCTTGACGCTCCCGCCCCTGCCCCTCTAGAATGGCCCCATGGTGACCAGCAACGACTTTCACGGAGGCAAGCGGCCCATGCCCCAGCGACGGATCGGCACGCGGGACTATGCCCTCGTGCCGCATCGCGCCATCGGCCAGCTGGCCGAACAGATCTACGCCCTGACCCGCCTGGCCTTCGGCAGCTACGCCGGCGTCCTGGTGCCCTCTCCCGAGCATCGCGACTGGTACGTGCGCCGCCCGGGGATGGACCCCGACCTCTCCGTCGCCGTGCTGTGCGGGGGGACGCTGGTGGGCAACGTCTTTGTTACCGTAGCGGGGGTGCGGCTGGGGGGCAGGGTGTTGCCCACCGGCATCGTCGACACGGTCATGATCCATCCGGCTCATCGCCGCCTGGGGCTGGCGCGCTGGGCGCTGGAGACGGCCATCGCCGGGATGCGCGACCGCGGGCTGGCCGCAAGCCTTCTGTACACCGTGGCCGGCTCGATGCCGGCCGCCCTGTACGGGAGCCTCGGGTACCGCGCCCACGCGCCGGTGCGCTACTACCGCGGTCTGCCGGGCGCCCACGGCCTGCCCGCGGGCGGGCGGCACGCCCGGCGGCTGCACCCTGGCGAGGAGGAGGCCGCCCGGCAGTTCACCGACGCCTGCCTGGCCCGCTGCGACGGCTCCGTCCCCCTCGGTGAGGCCCTGTGGCGCTGGCGCCGGCAGGAGCGCCCGGCGACGCTGCCCGCCGACGTCTGGATCGTCCCCGGGGCGGGCGGCTGGGAGGGGTGCGCGGCGCTCTGCCGGGCCCCCATCGTGACGGCCGCCGGCGGGCAGGAGCCCTGCGGCGTCCTCACTGACCTGGCCCTGGTGCCGGGGGCCGACGTGCCGCGGGTGCTGGGGGCGCTCCTGGCCGCCGTGCCGGACGGCGCCGAGGCGCGCGTCCTGGCCGCGGAGGCGGACGCTGCCCTCTGCACGGCGTGCGAGGGCCTCGGCCTGGCGGTGGCCGCGACGGAGACGGCCATGGTGCTGCCCCTGAGCGACGCGGCGCACGCGGCGCTGGCCGCGCCGCAGCGCCCTTGGGCGCCCCTGGCGGAATCGATCATCGGCGTCTAGCCCGTACGTACCCACACGGAGGTGCCCCATGGAACTGACCACCTACGTTTACGAGGAAGGCGGCCCGCACAACACGGAAATGACCCTGGAGATCGCCGTGCGCCGTGCCCAGGCGCTGGGCATCCGCCAGATGGTGGTGGCCTCGTCGCACGGCGGCACGGCCCGCCAGCTGCATGCCTTGGCCACGCCGCTGGGCATCCGCGTCATGGCGGTGACGATCTCACACGTCTGGGAGGACAAGGGCTGGTGCATGGATGAGGCCACCGCGGCCGACCTCCGCGCCCTGGGTATCCCGGTCATCACCGGAATCCACGCCCTGGGGGACGGCGTCGGCTCGGCCTTTACCCGCGCGCACGGCGGGCGCGTGCCCGAGGAGATCGTGCGTGAGACGCTCTACCGCTTCTGCCAGGGGATGAAGGTGGCCGTCGAGTGCGCCATGATGGCCGCCGACGCCGGCGCGCTGGACCTGCGCGAGGAGGCGGTGGCCATCGCCGGCTCGGGCGACGGGGCCGATACGGCCATCGTCTGCCAGCCCGCCTGCGCACAGGACTTTTACCGCTTTGAGATCCGCGAGATCCTGGCCAAGCCGCGGCGAGCCCAGGGCTAAGGATGAGGTCGAGGCCGAAGGGGAACGATATGACCGAGTTGCGCTTTGCCCTGTTCGGGGCAGGGTTCTGGTCGCAGTATCAGCTGGCCGCCTGGCAGGAAGTGCCCGGGGCGCGTTGTGTGGCCATCTATAACCGCACCCGGTCGCGCGCCGAGGCGTTGGCCGCGCAGTTCGGGGTGCCCGCCGTGTACGATGACGCCGAGCACTTGCTGGCCAGGGAGGCGCCCGATTTCATCGACATCGTCACCGCGGTGGAGAGCCACGCCCCGCTGGTGCGGCTGGCCGCGGCGCACGGCGTGCCGGCCATCTGCCAGAAGCCGCTGGCCACCTCCCTTGCCGAGGCGCAGGGGATGGTGGAGGCCTGCCGCCGGGCGGGGACGCCGCTCCTGGTGCACGAGAACTGGCGCTGGCAGGCGCCCATCCGCGCCTTCGCCCGGGCCTTGGGTGAGGGGCGCATCGGGAAGCCCTTCCGGGCGCGGATGCTGTACAACTCGTCGTTCCCGGTGTTCGACAACCAGCCCTTCCTAAAGACGCTGGAGCAGTTCATACTCACCGATATGGGCACCCACCTCCTCGACGTGGCGCGCTTCCTCTTTGGTGAGGCCGAGGCGTTGGTCTGCCAGACCCAGCGGGTGCACCCGGACATCCGCGGGGAGGACGTGGCCACCGTCATGATGCGCATGGCGGGCGGGATGACCGTCGGGCTGGAGATGTCGTACGCGTCGCGCACCGAGCACGAGCGCTTCCCCGAGCTGTTCATGCACGTGGAGGGGTCGGAGGGCGCGCTGGAGCTGGCCCCCGACTATTGGCTGCGGGAAACGACCCCCGCCGGCACCCTGGCGCGGCGCTGCCCGCCCCCCTACTACCCCTGGGCCGACCCGCGCTACGGCCTGATCCACGCGAGCATCGTGCCCTGCCACGCCAACCTGCTGGCCGGGCTGCGCGGCGAGGGCGCCGCCGAGACGACCGGGGACGACAACCTGCGCACGCTGCAGCTCGTCTTTGGCGCGTACGAATCGGCCGCGACCGGTACCGTGGTGCACCCGCACCCGGCGGGCATCTTCCCGCCTCCGGCGGACAACATCTAGACGATAGGATGAGGAGCATGGCGATGGTGACGTTGGCGCTCTTTGGCGCGGCGGGCAAGATGGGCACGCGTATTGCCGACAAGCTGCGTGGCGACCCCGAGTTCGAGGTGTTGTACGTCGAGGCGGGGCAGGCCGGGCTGGAGCGCCTCCGCGAGCGGGGCGTGGCCCCGACGCCGGCTGACGAGGCCGCCGGCCGGGCCGACGTGGTGGTGCTGGCGGTGCCCGACGTGGTCATCGGGCGGGTGGCGCGCGGGGTGGTGCCGGCCATGCGCCCCGGCGCGATGCTCATCTGCCTGGACCCGGCCGCGCCGCATTCCGGCGAGCTGCCGGCGCGCGACGACGTCACGTACTTTGTGGTGCACCCCTGCCACCCGCCGATCGTCAACGACGAGGTCACCCCCGAGGCGCGGGGCGACTTTTTCGGCGGGATCGCCAAGCAGAACATCGTCTGCGCGCTGCTGCAGGGGCCGGAGGAGGACTATGCCCGGGGCGAGTGGGTCGCGCGGCGCATGTTCGCCCCGGTGTTGCGGGCGCACCGCGTCACCGTCGAGCAGATGGCCCTGCTGGAGCCGGCCATGGCCGAGACGACGGTGCTCACCCTGATGGCGGCCATCCGCGAGGCGCTGGATGAGACGGTGGCCCGCGGCGTGCCGGAGGAGGCCGCCCGCGACTTCCTCTTTGGGCACATGAACGTGAACCTGGGCATCCTCTTTGGCCTGCTCGACGCGCAGGTCTCTGACGGGGCCAAGATGGCCATGGCCCGCGCCAGGCCGGTGCTCTTCCAGCCGGATTGGAAGAAGGTCTTTGAGCCCGAGTACGTCATGGCCGAGGTGCGCGCCATTACCCAGGCGATCGCCAGAAGGTAGGCCGCCGTGCGCCTGGGGATTGGGTCGTACGCCTTCGCCTGGGCCTGCGGGGTGCCCGGGTACCCGCCGGCCGTGCCGCTGACGCAGGAGGGCTTTTTGCAGCGGGCCAGCGACCTCGGCGTGGGGCTGGTGCAGATCTGTGACAACTTGCCGCTGGACGGGCTCTCGCCGGGCGCGCTCGAGGCGTTGGCAGAGCGGGCGCAGAGCCTGGGGATCGCCGTGCAGGTGGGCACGCGGGGCATCTCGGCGGCGAACCTGGAGCGGCACATCGCCCTGGCGGAGAGGATCGGCTCACCGATCCTCCGCGTGGTGGTGGATACGGCCAGTGAGCACCCCTCGCCGGAGGAGGTCGTGGCGGGGGTGCGGCCCTTCCTGCCCCGCCTGGCGCGGGCCGGGGTGACCCTGGCGATCGAGAACCACGACCGCTTCCGCGCCGAGGTGCTGCGCGGCATCGTCGAGCGGCTGGGGAGCGAGCAGGTCGGCATCTGCCTGGACACGGTGAACTCTTTCGGCGCGCTGGAGGGGCCGCGGGCGGTGGTCGAGGCGCTGGGCCCCTGGGTCGTGAACCTGCACGTCAAGGACTTTACCATCGTGCGGGCGCCGCACAGCATGGGGTTCGTCGTGGAGGGGAGGCCGGCCGGGGAGGGGCTGCTGGACGTGCCCTGGCTGCTCGGGGCGCTAACGGCCCAGGGCCGCGCGCCGGACGCCATCCTGGAGGCCTGGCCTCCCCCGCAGGCCACGGTGGCGGAGACGGTGCGCCTCGAGGCGGCCTGGGCGGCCCAAAGCGTGGCCTACCTGCGCACGCTGATCCCCGGCTGAGGCGGGGGAAGAGGGAAAAGAGCAGAAGAAGGACAGGATCTACAGGATTTGGGGATTGGGCAGCGATAGTGCAGCGCCTTGCTGTGGAGCCGTCAGGCACGCCGGGCCGCACACCGGCAGGGGCAGAAACGGGGCGCGCCACGCGGGCCGACATGGAGTGCGGCGCCCCAGCGCCGCTCCGGCGTGGCAGACCTCTGGGCCGGCGCGGAGCCTCGCCGCTGGCCGGCCGATGCGGAGTCGCCATATGCGGCGGGCCGCACCGGAGGCAGATCCTGCTGCTCCGCAGGGCGTTTTCAGAGAAGTGCGACGCCCTAGCGCCGCTCCGGCGTGGCAAGACCCTAGACCGGCTCGACGGCGCGGCCGGCGGTGGCGCATGACCTCGGGGGTCTTGGCCCGCAGACGGGCTCGGGACCCCCGAGGTCTAGAAGGCGGGAGCCCCCTCGGCCCTCTCCGCCAGGTCTGCCGTCCTCAGACCCCCGGGGTCGTGACGGAGCCGCCTGCCAGCAACGCTCGGCAAGCCGGCTTCGGCCGGCGTTACCGGTAGGGCGGGGTCTGTAGCCCCGCCGAGCTGCCCCGCGGGCCGTTTTCAGAAAAGTGCGGCGCCGCCTGTCCCGAGGTCTGTCGAGGGATGGCGCGCGCTCGCCGAGGCTCTTGCGCGGACACCGGTCGGGGCAAGCTCCTCTCCCTCCGCGGCGCGGGGCTCCCCAAAGCGCAGGCAAGCCTGCGCAGCCCATAGCAGGCCGCTCTGGAAACGCAATGTGCGCCGGGCCGCACTGCGGCAACGATGCCGCCGCTTGGCAGGCTGTTTCCACAGACGTGTGGCTGTGTTCTTTCCCAATCCTGTCAATCCTGTTCATCCTGTCCTTCTTCCCCTCTCTTCTCCTTGCCCGCGGGCGGGGTGGTAGTACAATGGGCCCATGCATGCTACTCACCAACGCGCGCGGCGGGCCGTCTGGGCGGCGCTGGCGGCCCTCGTCTCCCTGGCCGTTCAGCCGCTCTGTGGCCGCCTGCCCGAGGGGCACGACGCTCTCCTCCACTTTTACCGCATCCCGGTGCTGAGCGCCCTGTGGCGCCAGGGCAGCGCCTTCTCGCGCTGGGCGCCCGACCTCATGCTCGGCTACGGGTACCCGCTGTTCCACTTTTACCCGCCGCTGAGCGCCTACCTCCTCACGGCCCTCTACTGGGCCGCCGGGCAGCGGGCGCCGCTGGCCATGGCGCTGGCCTTCGCCCTGGCCTTGGCCGCGGCGGGCGTGGGGATGTACCGCCTGGGGCGCTCCCTGCACGGCCGCGCCGGGGGGCTGCTGGCCGCAGCGACCTATCTGTTCTCGCCACACCTCCTGTACCAGACCTTCGAGCGGGGCAGCCTCTCCAACGCGCTGGTGATGGCCCTGGTGCCCTGGGCGCTCGCGGCGCTGTTGGGCGTGGCGCGCCGGGCGGGCGCGCGGCGCATCGCCTGGGCCGGAGTGGGGGTGGCGGCGGTGCTTTTGACCCACGCGGGGGCCAGCCTGCTCCTGGTGCCATCGTTGGGGGCCATGGGCCTCCTGGGGGCCTGGGCCGCCGCCGAGGGGTGGCGCGCGCGCGGACGAAAGGCCCTGGCCATGGCCGCGGCGCTGGCCTTGGGGCTGGGGGTGGCGGCCTTCTTCTGGCTGCCGGCCCTGGCCGAGACGGGCCTGGTGCGCTACGGGGCGGAGATCGCCTCTCCCGACGTGCACTGGAGCCTGCACTTTGCCGACGTGCTGGCCTGGCCGCCGGCGGCCGTCGACGGGCTGGCCAACCCCGCCCTGCCGCTGACGGTGGGGCTCCTGCCCCTGGGGCTGGGGCTGGCGGGGGCCGCCGGGGCGCTGTGGCGCGCTGTGGTCGGCCGGCAGCGCGGCGGGCGGATGGCGACGGGTGACCTCCTGGCGGCCGGGGCCGGGCTGATCGCCCTCGGCGCCGTGTGGCTGGCCACGCCTTCCTCGGCCCCCCTGTGGGAGCGCTCGGCGCTCCTCCGCAACCTGCAGTTCCCCTGGCGCTGCCTGGACCCGGCGGCCTTCCTCCTGCCGCTGGCCGCCGGAGCGCTGGCCCGCCTGCCCTGGCGCGGGGGGCGCGCGGCACGCGCCGCGGCCGCCTGCGGCGCCGTGGGGCTGGTGGCGCTCCTGTACGCCGAGGCGCTCCCCTACCTGACGCCGCCGCGGCACACGGCCCTCCCCGAGCGGCCCACGCTCGGCGAGGCCTCGGCCTACCAGGCCGAGTACGGCGCCTGGGGGTTGACCTCCTGGGGAGAGTACCTGCCCGCCGGCGTGCCGGCGCCCCCGCAGGGGCCCGCCTTTGCCGGCGCCGACCGCGGCGCGACCCTGGCAGCCAAGGCGCGCACCGCGGAGCTGCCCGGGGAGGCGCTCGGCGCCGAGGGCGACGCGCTGCACGCCGCGCTGGACCTGCGCCTCGAGCGGCCCGCGGCGCTGGCCTTTGCGACCTACTGGTTCGCGGGCTGGTCCGCCGAGTGGAACGGCGTCCCCGTGGCGACGCGGGCCGACGCCGGCGGCCTCCTGACGGTCGACCTGCCGGCCGGCCAGGGGCGCCTGACGGTGCACTGGGCGGAGGCGCCCCTCCGCGCCGCGGCCGACGCCCTCTCGGCGGGCGCCCTGCTGGCCACGGTGACGTTGGCGGCCTGGCCACGGCGCCGGCCCGCTGGGGCTAGGGTGGGCGAGGAGAGGTGCGTGGAGCCCAGCAGGGGCAGCGGGGCGGCCCCTCTGGCTGTGGCGATGGCTGCGGCGGGGGTGGTGCTCCTGGCGGGGAAGGCGATCGTGCTGGACCGCACCTCCACCCCGCTCCTCCGCCGCGTCGAGGGGCAGGCCCTGGCCGGGCTGGAGCAGCCCCCCTGGCGCGTGGCCGGCCAAGCCCTGGCCCTGGCCGGCTACCGGCTGGACGCTCCCGACCGCTTGACGCTCTACTGGCTGGCCCTGGAGGACCTGGACCGCGACTATGCCATCGCCGTCATCGCCAAGACGCCGCCGGGCGAGCACGTCGCCGAGGTGGAGCACACCCATCCCGGCCTCTCGCTCACCTCGCGGTGGAAGGCGGGGCGGCTGGTGCGCGACGCCTACACGCTTGACCTGGGCGAGGTCGAGCGGCCCGCCGCGCTCCTCCTCTTCGCCCAGGTGCGTGAGGCGGCCACCGGCGCGCCCCTCCCAATCGCGGACGGGCCGGACGCGGGGCTGACCGAGATCCCAGTCGGCCGCATCCGGCTGCCGGCCGGGGAGGCCGGCTCCGCGGCGAGCCTGGGGCCCGTCGGCGCCGAGTTCGGCGGCCTCGTGGCGCTCGACGGCGCCGCCATACCCGCCTCGGCCCCGCAGGGGGGCACCCTGACGGTGGACCTGGCCTGGCGGTCGCTGGCCACGACCGAGGTCGACTATACCGTCTTTATCCACCTGATCGCCGCGGCCGGCGGCCAGGCCGGCGGGGCCGGGGGCCAGGCCGGCGGGGCCGGGGGCCAGGCCGGCGGGGCCGACGCCCAGCCGCGCGGGGGCCGCTACCCGACCTCCTTCTGGCGGCCGGGGGAGGTCGTCCTCGATCGGCACACCCTGGCGGCCGACCTGGCGCCGGGGCGCTACCGCGTCGAGGTCGGCCTGTACGACCTGGCCACCATGGCGCGCCTACCCCTCACCGGCGGCGACGCCTCCCTCCCCGACCGCGTCTTCCTCGGTGAGGTGGAGATCCGGCCCTAGGGGCGCCGCGCCCCCCACTCGGCGCTGCCGAACTCGCCGCAGTCGAGCGCGCCGCGCAGGGTGCCGTCCTCCCCCAGGGTGCCCGTGAAGGTATAACCCGTCCGGTTGGACTGGTACCCCAGCTGCGCGCGCAGCGTGACGGCGCGCCCGGCAACCTCGCCGCTGACCTCGACCGACTCGTAGCGCGTGCGCAGCACCCCGCGCAGGGCGGCGCCCTCCTGGCGGAGCGTCAGCCCGTAGCGGGCCGTGCCGCGCACAAAGGCCGCCTCCACCAGCCACTCGCCAGAGGCGTCGACCCCGACCCCCGGCGCCCCCGCCCCCGCGCCGGGCCGCCCGAGGGCCAGCACCTCGCGGAGCCGCGCGGCGGCCAGGCGGTCCTCCCCGGCCTCCATCATGTACGGGTTGACGAGCAGCCCCCCCGGCACCAGGTGCAGCGCGATGCGCGGCTCCCCCGCGTCAAGCGCGCGGTGGGCCTCGTCCGGCGTGATCCCGAGGGTCGCCGCATCCCAGGTGATGCGCAAGGTCGGGGTGACGTTGGCGATCCCCGGGAGGATGACCTCGGTCGTCACCGAGGCGAAGGACTCTACCGCGGCGGCGATGTGGGCCAGGCACTCCTCCCAGGCGCGCCACTCGGCGGCGTGGTCGCGCCCGAGGACCCAGGCCTCCACCGCGGCCAGCAGGCCCATGATCTCCTCTTTGCCGGCCTTCATCGGCCGGGCCACGCCGTGGTGCGGCGCGCCGTGCAGCCAGGCGGCCCACAGGAGGTCTCGCCGCCCGAGGACCAGGCCGGAGGCCTGCGGCCCGCGCAGGCACTTGCCGCCCGAGTAGGCCACCGCGTCGGCGCCCATGCCCAGGTAGAGGTTGGGGACGTCGGGCCGCTCGGCGGCCGCGTCGACCAGGACGGGGATGCCGCGGGCGCGGCCGGCCTCGATCATGGCCTGCACCGGGATCTCGCCGAGGTGGGCCTGGTCACCGATGACGGCGATGAGGGCCGTCCGCTCAGAGAGGGCCGCGTGCAGGTGCGCCGGGGTGACCACCTCGACCATCCGCGCCCCGGCGGCGCGCATGGCCCGGTCGTTGGAGTTGCGGTGGGCGGCCTGGATGATGACCTCGTCGGGCATGCCGGCGGTGTCGGGGAGGCGGGCCATCTTTTCCGGGTCGGCGCCGGCGATGCAGGCCGCGGCGACCTCCGTCAGGGCGGCGGCGCAGCCGGAGGAGACGTAGCCCCACTCGGCGCCGGTGAGCTCGGCCTGGCGGCGGCCGACGGCCTCCATGAGCTCATCCATGACGACGTAGCCGTCGGAGGCGGCACGCATGGCCTCAGCGACGGTGTTCAGGGCGCGGGAGCCGGTGAGCACCGTGTAGGTGCCGCGGCAGTTGATCAGCGTGCGCACGCCCAGGGAGGCAAAGGTGGGCGGCGGCAGGCTCGAGCGGGTCGAGGTCGACGGAGCCATGGGCGGGATCCTTTCGAGGTACAAGGCGGCGCGGTGGCAGGATGGTAGGCGCGGGGGAGGGAGGGTGTCAAGGGGGAGGGACTAGTCGCGCAGGCGCACCGCGTCCCACCCGCCGCCCGAACGGTAGACGTCCAGCAGGCTGGACGCCCCGGCCAGGTCGTACGGCCGCAGGCTGAACTCGAAGGCGAACAGCTCTGGCAGGCGCACCAGGTCGGCAAAGGGCAACTCATCGGCCGGGTGTGCCGTGAGCGCCGCGGCGAGCAGCCAGCGCTCAACGTCCGGGGTGCCCAGCGCCAGCCGAGGCTCACAGGCCTGGTAGGCGTACCGTCGGCCGGAATCCTCGAGGAGGCCCCAGTTGCGCAGGGAAAAGATGATCCGCTTCACGGCGTCTGCGGCCGCCCCCAGGTTGCCCAAGCTGGCCAGGAGCTGCTGCCGCACCTCGTCGGTGCGTACGGCCCCCCCGAAGCGCAGCCGCTGCCCGACGATGCGCGCCCCCTCACGGAAGAACGGGAAGGCCATCAGCGTCAGGCCGTAGTGCAGGGCCACGTGCTGCCCGTTCGCCGTGGTCTCTTGGTAGATGCGCAGCGCCTCCTCGCGCAGCCGCTCAGCAGGGCCCTCGCGCGGCCCCCAGGTGTTGCACAGGATGTCCAGCGTCTGCCGACGGTTGACGCCGCTCTGCACCGTCAGGGCGACGACGGCGTCCAGCCGCTCCCGCACCTCGGCGGGGTCCTGCGCCATGCAAAAGAGCGCCGCGGTCTGCTCCAGCCATTCCAGGTAGACGTTCCTGCGGAACCCGATCAGCATCACGCGCGCTCCCCATCTATCGTCACCAACGGCACCACCATCTCCTCGATCGTCACACCGCCGTGGGCCACCACCTTGGCCCCGTGGTTCGTGTAAGCCTCCCGCCGGGCGGGCAGCACCGCCGTCACGCCGGCGGGCAACAGGCCATCGTCCGCCCAGACGATGGACGGCGGGAACGTGTCGGCGGTCCGCTGGGCCTGGGCGCCGTCCGAGTACACCCGGCAGCGAAGGGCTCGCGCGTCCGCCAGGATCCCTTCGTTGGGCCGACCAACGCCGCTGGCCTCCACGTGCCCGTGGTCACTGGCGACGGTGACCGACACGCCGGCCCCCAGCAGGCGGTCAATGAGCGCCTCGAGCGCTGGGGAGTAATCGTCCAGCCAGCGGCGCAGAGAGCCCTGCAGCTGCGCCGCGCCCAGAGTACTGCCATGGACCAGGTCATCGATGCTGCTATCTACCAGGCAGCCGGCGGCAAAGCGGGCCTCCAGCACCTCGACCGAAGCCTCCTGCCGCGCCAGGGCCAGCCGTTCGTAGCGCACGACCTCCTCGGCAAAGTCCTCCCCCTGCCAGAAGGCCCGCCACCCCGCCGCCTCTGCGGCGCCGCTCGTCAGGCTCTCCAGGTCGGCCGGGGGGCGCCCCGTCACCAGTGCCTGCCGAGAGATGGCCGTCACCGTGGGCACCTGGGCCAGCAGCAGGCGCTCCTCCAGGGCCCAGGCCGGGTGCCGCTCACGCCAGGCGGGCCCGATAACCTGCCAATCGGCCAAAGACAGCCCGTCGAGCACCAGGAGAGCCACGCGACCCGTGGCCCCGCGCTGCCGCCACCGGTAGGCCAGGAACCCGGGCACGTGGTGGACGTGGTGCGGCTCCGGCAGGCGCCGGCCCGCCAGGGCAGTGTACGCAGCCTGCAGCCAAGCCCCAAAACGCGCGTCGACGGCCCGCTCCGCGTCGCAGTAGCGCGCCCTGGCCTCCTCCGGCAGGTCCGCGCCGGCCTGCCGGGCCAGGGCCGCCTGCGCCCAGGCGCGCGCCAGGCGGCCGACCGCCTCCCAGTCTTCGGCTCCGCCCAAGGGCGCGGAGGCCGCCTCATGGACCTCCTCCAGCCGGCGGAGCAGCCCGGCGGCCTCGTCCTTGGCCAAGCCGGGGCGCGCCCATAGCGGGAAGGCCGCGGGGTTCTCGACCAGCACCGGGCAGAGCAGCCCGCGCTCCACCAGCGCCCCCAGGGCGGCCTGCAGGCGCTCGCCGTCAAAGGCTGCGGCGTAGGGGGCCCGGCCATCGACCATGAGCTGGATGCTGGCACTCCCGCGCACGTGCCGTTCCCAGGCCTGCTGCACAAAGGCGCGATAGGCCTGCGCGTCAGCCAGGAGGGCGGCTAGCGGCCAGCCGCGGTAGGCCGGCTGCCCGGCCAGGTCGCCCAGCAGCACCCGCTGGATGGCCGGCGGCAGGGGGCCCGTGCCCTCGTGCACGCCGCTCAGCCATAGGAGCAGCGCGCCCGGGTCGGCCAGGGACCGCAGCGCGGCGCCGAACACCTCGCGGAGGATGACCTCGGCGGTGGCGCGGCGGTTCAGTCGGCCTTCCGGCGGCGCGGCGGCCGCCAGGGCCCGGCGCTGCGCGGGCGTCAGCTCGCGGACGAGCGGCAGCGAGTAACCCGCGAACTCGTCCGCCAGGGAGAGT
>JAAZBY010000517.1 GCA_012513595.1 Chloroflexota bacterium | reverse complement strand
CCGGCGCCGAGGCCGTCGTGATGCACATCTGCGGCCGGGCCCTGCCCCTGGTGCCCGACGTGGCTGCCCTCGGCTGCGACGTCATGGATATCGACGCCCCGGTGGACCCGGCGGCGGCGCTGGCCGCCTCCGGCCGGATGGCGCTGCGCGGGAACATCGACCCGGCCGGCGTGCTCCTGTACGGGACGCCGGAACTGGTGGAGGAGAAGGTGCGTGCGGCCTTGGCCGCGGCGGGGAGGCAGGGGCGCTTTATCCTGAGCTCGGGGTGTGACGTGCCGCCCGATACCCCGCCGGAGAACATCGCCGCCTTGGTGCGCGCGGCGCGCGCCGCAGGGCGGGGTTAGGCGCCCGGCTCGGCCGCCGGAGCGCTGGCCGCCGCCGCCCAGTAGTCGCACAGTGCGGAAACGGGGCATTCCGGGCAGCGCGGCCGGCGTGCCGCGCACAGGGTGCGGCCGTGCTGGATGAGCAGCAGGTGGAAGGGGTAATAGAGCTCCTCGGGCAGCAGCGCCTCGAGCAGGGCGTTGGCCTTCTCGGCCGAGGCCCTGGCCGGTACCAACCCCAGCCGGCCGGAGACGCGGTGCACGTGGGTGTCCACCGGCAGGGCCGGCTTGTGCAGCGCAAAGAGCAGCACGCACGAGGCCGTCTTGTGCCCCACCCCGTGGAGCGAGGTCAGGTACTGGCGCGCCTCGGGGACGCTCATCTCGGCCAGAAAGTCGAGGCTGAGCGCGCCGCGCTCTTCCTGCAGGGTGCGCAGGATGGCCTGGATGCGCGGCGCCTTGATCTGCGAGAGCCCCGCCACGCGAATGGCCGCGGCGACCTCTTCGACCGGGGCGTGCAGGGCCTCTTCCCAGGTGGGGAAGCGCTCGCGCAGCCGGCGGTAAGCCCGCTCGGTGTTGACGTCGGCCGTGTTCTGCGAGAGGATCGTGGCGACTAGCTCTGAGAGCGGGTCGCGGCGTTCCTTTTCGGCCGGCGCCCCATAGTGGGCCAGCAACAGGTCATAGATGGCCAGCGCCTTGCTGCGCAGGGCGGGGGCGTCTTTGCTCATAGGACTCTGTCCGCTCGTCCGACGGGGAAAGGCGCGAGCCCCGCCGCTGGGCTGGGGCTCGCGGGCGGGCCTGGAGCCGCCTAGTTGGCCGACTGCGGCGCGACGGCGGCGTTGAGGTCCTTCAGGAGCGCCTCGACGTTGATGCCGTGGGCCGTGGCCCCCTGCTCGAGGTTCTCAAAGCGGGCCGCAGCGCACCCGATGCACATAAGCCCGTGGCTCAGAAACACGCGCACGGTCTCCGGGTGCTCCTGCACGATCTTGGCGATGGGCATGTCCTTGGTGATGGTCATCCTGTGCTCCTTGCGGCTATTGCCGATACGTTGGCGACGTGGCGCCCGACGGGGCGGCACGATTCCTGCATGACGGCGAATATTGTACGCACTCTGTCAAGAATAGGCAAGATCGCTCGCGAGGCCGTGCGGCGGCCCGGCCGGCTCCTCGGCCGCCAGGAACCCGCGGCGGGCCGCCTCCGCCACGATTCGGTCGGCGTTCTCCTCGGCCGAGTGGGCCGCCGTGTCTAGCGTCACTTCGGCGTGTAGCGGCGGCTCGTAGGGGTCGTCGATCCCGGTAAAGCCGCTGAGCTCCCCGCGGCGCGCCCGGGCGTACAGTCCCTTGACGTCGCGCTGCTCACATACCTCCAGCGGCGTGTCGACGAATACCTCCAGGAATTCGCCCTCGACGAACATGCTGCGCGCCATTT
>JAAZBY010000516.1 GCA_012513595.1 Chloroflexota bacterium | reverse complement strand
GCCCATGCTCGTCAGGCAGCGGACGCAGTCGCCGAGGTCTGCGGGGCCGGTACACAGCTCCCCATCGTGGCGCAGCAGGGTGCCCGCCGGGCAGATCGCCCACATGTCCGTGAGGGTAACCACAGTGGGGATGCCGAGGGCCTGGGCAGTCGACACGGTGGCCGTGGAAAGGAGGCCCAGGTAGGTCACGTGCACGAGTGAGGGCCTCTCACTCTGCCAGAGCCGCTCGAGGCAGCGCGCCACCCGCGGGTTGGCGGACTCTTCCCGCATCGGGTTGGCCGTAAGGTGCAGGTCGAAGGTCAGCCACAGCACCCGCACCCCCTGGGCCAGGTCCTCGCGGACGGCGACCTCGCGGGTCGTCCCGGGGGCGTAGGCCAGCACGGTCACCCGGTGTCCCTCGGCTTGCAGGCGCCTGGCCAGGGCCAGGGTGTACTGCTGGGTGCCACCGTCGGAAAGGGGTGGGAAGCCGTGCAGGGCCAGGTGAATATGCACTCAGCCCTCCGCGCGCGCCAGCAGGTCGCTGTACAGCTGCTCCACCCTGGCGGCGACCTCGTCCATCCCCTGCGGGGGGGCGATCCCGCGCTGCAGGGCCAGGAGCGTCTGGCGGTCGTGTGCCAGGGTGCGGAGCCTGGCGGCCAGGTCGGCGCCGTCCCCCAGGCGGAAGGTCAGGCCGTTGACGCCGTCGCGCACTAGTTCGGCCATGCCGCCGGCGTTCGAGGCCACCACCGGCCGGCCGGCGTACAACGCCTCGAGGATGGCCATCGGGCAGTTCTCGTACAGGATGGAGGGCACCACGACCGCGTCGGCCCCGGAGAGCACCCGGCCGAGGTCCCGGGGCACGTAGGGCCCCTCGAACGTCACGTGCGGGTTGCGCAGCCGGGCGCGCAGCCCCGCCACGTAGGTCTCGGTTGCGGCGGAGCCCTGCGTCCGCCCGTAGATGTGCAGGTCGACCGGTGCGTCGGCGAGGAGGTTGGCGGCCTCCACCAGCACGTCCAGCCCCTTGTGCGGGAGCAGCGAGCCGAGGTAAGCGATGCTGAGCCGTTCGCCGTTGGGCAGCGGGCGCTGCAAGCCGGAAAAGTTGGCCGGGTCGACCCCGTTACGAACAAGCAGCAGGCGCTCGGCGTCGATACCCCAGTCGATGTAACGGCCGCGCAGGAACTGTGACGGCGCCAGGAGCAGGTCAAAGCGGGTCAGCAAGCGCCGAAAGTAGGCGTCGCGCGCCAGCAGGCGGGTGGTGTGGTACCCACCGGGCAAAGGTACCAGGCGCTCGCCCACCGCCCGCAGGATGGCCCCCGGGGCCATGCGCAGCGCGTTGCGCAGGCCCACCTCACGGGCCTGGGCGAGCCGGCTGGGGGGCCGGAGCGAGTCCAGCCGCCAGCAGTGCGCGCAACGCAGGCCGTCGTCAGGGCCCGGGCAGAGCAGGTCGTCCGCCGTCAGCAGGTGCGAGCGGTAACAGAGGGGCCAAAAGTCGTGCAGCGTCAAAAGCAGCGGAATGCCGCGGCCCCGCACCAGCCCCGGGAAGGAGGTCGACAGCCCCCCACCCAGGTGGTGCATATGGACGACGTCGGGCTGCACCGCGTCGAGCACGGTGGAAAAAGGGGCATCCTGGCCGCGGTCGTAGAAAAAGTACTCGGAGCCGGCGCCCCAGGTAAAGTTGTTCACCAGGCGATACACTGGCAGGCCGTCGAGGTCACCCCGGTAGAGCGAGTGCTCCGGCCGCGACGGGTCGCTCACGTGCGTGCAGACGCTCACCTCGTGGCGCCCTTGCAGCGCCTTGGCGAGGAGGTAGGTGTGCACCTCGGTGCCGCCGCTCGACTCGGGCAGGAACCCGTGGGTAACCAGGAGGATGCGCACGGCTACGATCCCTCCGCACTGCGCGGCTCGACGGACAGGCTCGTAAGGCCAAAAGAGATCTGCCGGGGAAAGTAGCCCGGCCCCACCGGCTCAGAGTCGGCCTCCAGGATAAAGCGGTACTCGGCAGGCTCCAGAGCGCAGGGCATGCGCACCGCGACCGGAGCGGCCTCCACGGCTGCGGGGATGCGGCAGGCGAAGGTGCCCGCGTCCGCCCAGGTGCCCTGGTCACGGCGCTGGGTGTGGATGCGCAGCGACGCGCCGTCCGCGCCGGGCGCCGCGACGAACCCCCAGTGCAGGGCGCTGGCGCCGTCGGGCAGCACCCCCACCAGCGAGGCCACCCGCGTGGCCCAGCGCAGCCGCTGGCCGGCGTACTGCTCCGGCCAGTACCAGCCGTGGTAGAGGTAGGCCTCGTCCGCCTCCCCAGCGTGCAGCTCCCGGAGCGGCCTCATCTCACGCCCGTAGGCGCGGTTATCGGGCACTACCATCAGCCGGCGAGGCGGCACGAACCACTCCGCGAACGCCTCGCGGTAGCCCGGCTCGCCGCGGTGCCTGCGCCGGTAGGCGAGCAGCCCGCGCAGGCCGTCGCGGTGGGTCAGGGTCGACCACCAGCAGCGCGCATAGTCGCGCAGCCGGGTGAACGCCGCGTTGTGCCGGACGTCTTCGATGAGAAAGCGGGGCAGCTCGCGCCACGACAGGTGCTTGAGGGCCAGGTAGACGCGGTTGCGGCCATCCCAGAACGACATGCCCTGCAGCGTCTTGCTAAAGCTATGCATATGGTAGACGACGGCATCGGGCACCGGGGCGATTCGCCAGCCCGCCCGGCGCAGGCGCATGCCATAGTCGGCATCATCGGGCGTGTAGAACAAGAGCCCCTCATCAAAGGGTCCCACCTGGTTGATGGCCTCGCGCCGCAGCATCATTCCGTTGCCGGTGGCGTACATGACCTCGTCGGGGCAGTGCGCATAGTCGTAGAGCTGGTGAATGCAGACGCCGTTGCCATGGAACAGCTCGTTCAGCATGGAGCCCATCGAGTTCACGACGTCAGGCCGATCGGCGAACATCACCCGAGAGGCACAGGCACCCAGCGTGGGATGCGCCTCCATGAAGCGCACCAGGGCCGCCAGCCAGCCGGCCTGCGGAACGGCGTCATTGTCGAGAAAGGCCAGGTAGGCACCCCTGGCGCTCTCGATTGCCCGGTTGCGCGCCGCGCAGATGCCGTGCGGGCCGCCCCGCGTGCTGGCAAAGGTCGCGCCCACCTCGCGGCAGAGCTCGGCAAGCACCTCGTCGCTGCCGTCCGACGAGTTGTCATCGACGATGATCAGCTCGATGGCCGGGTAGTCCTGGGCCAGAACGGCCGCGACGCTTGCGCGGATCACGTCGAGGATCTGCGACCCGTTGTGGTTCAGGATGATCACCGACGCCAGGTGCTGTACTGCGCTCAAACTCAATCCCTCACACCGTCTCGTGCAAACGTGCTTCCAGCATATCGGCCAGCGCGCCCCGCGCGCCGCCGCGCACCGCCTCACCGAGGCGCCCGCCGATCGCCACCGAGGCCGCATGCCCGCGCATCTCGGCGTAGAGCGCCGCGTCGAGCGGGACCCGCTCCGCGAGCGCCTGGCGCACCAAGCCCAGCGTCGCCTCCTGCGCCGCCAGGAGCGTAGCGCCCAGCGGGTCAGCGGCCTGGGCGGGCCCCTGCGTGAATGCCCAGCGCAGCGGCGCCGCGTCGACCTCTTCCCACAGGGTGCGGAACAGCGCCGCATGCTCGCTAGGGGTCAGGAGGTCGTCTTCCTGCGTCTGCAGCGTGCGTTCCAACCGGGCGGCAAACCTCCCCGCCCGCCGGGCCGCCACGCCGGCCAGGGCCGCGAGATCTGCCCAGGCCCCCGAAGAGCGCATCGCCCCGGCCAGGGCCGCTAGCGCCCGCGCCGTGGCCGCCGGGCGGCGCGAGGCCGCCGCCGCGCGCACACCGCCCAGCGCGGCCAGGGTGCTGGCGGTGGCCGGGTGCTGCTCCATGCGGCGATGCAGCGGCGCCCACTCGTAGCGGGCCACCGCGCGACGCACCCATTCGCTCCGCTCCGCGGCCGGGAAGGGCGATCCTGCGCCCAGCACGGCCCGCCACAGGGCGGGCGTACAGAGGGCCTCATAGCCCGGAGTCAAGTCCCAGGCCGGGCCGTCGCCGGAGGCCAACTCCTGCAGCGCGCCCTCGGCCTCAGCCAGCGCCGCGGCGTCGTCGGCCGTCAGGCGTTCCCAGGCGGCTAGGAGGCCCTCCGCCTGGGCCACAGTCAGCGCGCGCGCCGACGCCCCGAACAGGTCCCCGATCGTGCGCCGGTCGACATAGGCGCGGCATAGCTCATAGAAGGGAGCCCGCTCGTGCGAGTGCCGCACCACCGACTCTGGCGCATAGACCACCGTGTGCCCGGCGCGCAGCGCCGCGTATCCCCAGGCCAGATCCTCGGCAAAGGGCACCTCCGGAAAGGGCAGCCCCTGCCAGACGCCGCGCCGCACCATGCTGCTCACGTTGTTGAACGTGCAGCGGACCTGCTTCTCCTCGAGCGGCAGGCGCTGGAAATCGTCCCGATCGCCAAGGGCCTGCTCGAGCGGGCCGCCGGCGCGCCGGTACCAGTACTCGGCCACCTGCCGAGCCACGAAACTGGCCCCCTCGTGCGGCAGGTGCCGCGAGTAGGCTCCCGCCGCGCGGGGGTGGTCGGCCAGGGCCTGCTGCAACGCCGTCAGCCAGCGCCGGTCGGCGGGGATGGCGTCCTGCACGAGCAGGGCCACGTACTCCCCCGCGCACGAGGCGATGCCCAAGTTGCGCGTGCGCCCGTGGCCGAACTCCTCCGGGCGTACCTGCAACACCCGCGCCCCAAACTGGCGCGCCAGGGCGACGGTGTCATCGCCAGAGCCCGAGTCGACCACGCACAGGTCGACGGGAACGTCTACCTCCTGCGCGCGGACGGCCTCCAGCGTCTGGGCAAAGCGCGGCCCGGCATCCTTGGTGGGGATGACCACCGCGATCCCCGCGTTACGGGCCGCCACCCGGCCTAGACCTCTTCACCGAAACGGTGGCTGTAGCGGGTGAAGAACCAGTAGCCCGCCAGCAGTACCAGCACCGCCGTCAGCGCCGTACGCGTGAAAAAGTCCCAGGCCACCGGCGCCGGCGGGCTGCCGTCGACAAAGCCATAGATCACCGAGCGGTACGTGGCGATGATCGAGGCCATCGGGTTCAGAATGTAGACCAGGCGCCGCACCGGCCAGACGATGCCCAGAACCGTCTTCCACTCGGGCAGCAGTTCGACGGGGTAAAAGACCGGCGTGAGGAAAAACCAGGCCTGCATGATGACTTCCATGATGACGCTGGTATCGCGGTAGAACACGTTCAGGGCCGCCAAGACCAGGGCCACCCCTAGCGTAAAGCACACCTGCACCGCCATGACGATCGGCAGATAGACCAGCCAGACCGTGAACCGCCCGCCCAAGATCAGGACCAGCGCCAGGAGCACCGGTAACGCCAGCAAAAAGTTGGCCAGGTTGGAAAAGACCACCGAGATGGGCAGGATCTCCCGCGGAAAGTACACTTTCTTGATCAGGTGGCCATTCTGGGTGATGCTGTTCACCGCGCCAATCAGCGACGCGTTGAAAAAGTTCCACGGCAACAGTGAGCACAACACGAACACCGGGAACCGCGGGATTTCCACGTTGGGCAGCATCACCGTAAAAACGACGGTGAAGACCAGCATGAGCAGGAGCGGGTTCACCAACGACCAGAGAAACCCCAGCACCGAGTTCTTGTAGCGCACCTTCAGGTCGCGGATGACCAGGTTCTCGATGAGTTCCCGGTAGCCGAGGAGCTCGCGGATCTTGGCCGTCATCGCTGCTCCCCCGTCGTCTGTGGCAGTGTGGCGTGTTCCCAGCGCGCCGGAATGTAGATCAGCCCGTAACGTTCCTCGATATCGCCGGGCTGCACGCGGAAACGGAATTGCATGCTGCGAAAGTCGTAGGAACGCACGCCAGAGTGGTCGCAGAGTGACACGCTGAGATAGTACGTACCCGCCAGCAAGGGCATCTGGGCGATGCAGTAACGCATCTCGCCCTCCCCCTCGATGGCCGGGAGGTCGAACCCGGAAAACACCGAGTTGGGCCCGGTGACGTGGGCGCCGTCGCTCCGGTGAATGGCCAGGCCAAACATCGGGCGCTCGATGCGCTGCGTGGCGCGGTACCGGATGACAATGGTGGCGGGCTGGCCGGTGGTCAAGAGCAGCCGGTCCTGCCCAGCGGCATCCAGGAACCGCACGGAGACGATCTCGGCCTCGCCCGTTCCCCAGCGCCGCTGGTGAGCGCTCATGCCGTCCCCCTCGTCCACCAGGGCCGGCTCGCTCGGCGCGCCGGCGGGCGCGGCAGCGGCCGCGGCATGGCCGTCCCCCGCGGTGGCCAGGTCCTCCGCCACCTCACCGGCATCCTCGGCCTCGCGCGCGGCCAGGTCGGCCTCCTCACGGTCCTCAAAGACCTGGCGGAGGTAACGAGCCACGACCTCGTCTGCCACGCCGTCGGCGCGCAGGTTGCCGTCATCGAGCCAGATGGCGCGGTCACACAGGCCGCGCACCGCGTCGAGGCTGTGCGAGACAAAGACGATGGTGACGCCGCGGCGCTTCATCTCATGGATGCGCTCCAGGCAGCGGCTCTGGAAGCTCTGGTCGCCGACCGACAGCACCTCGTCCACCAGGAGCACGTCGGCGTCGACATTGATGGCTGTGGCAAAGGCCAGCCGTACGTACATGCCGGAGGAGTAGAACTTGACGGGAATGTCGATGAAACGCGAGAGCTCGGCAAACGCAACGATCCGGTCGAACCGCTCGGCCATGTCGCGCCGGCGCAGGCCGAGCACCGAGCCGTACAGGAAAATGTTCTCACGCCCGGTGAGCTCCGGGTGAAAGCCCGTGCCCAGCTCGAGCAAAGCCGAAATGCGCCCCTGCACAGCGACGGCACCGCTGGTCGGCTCCAGAATGCGGGTCATCAGCTTGAGGCAGGTGCTCTTGCCGGAGCCGTTGGACCCCACGATCCCCACCGCCTCGCCCCGGTCGACGGAAAAGCTCACGTCGCGCAGGGCCCAGAACTGCTCGGCGCGTCTGGCGTTCTGGCGACGGCGGAAAGCACTGAGCGCCAACTCCTGGAACGAGCGGGCGCGGTCGTGCTGAAGATTGAAGCACTTGGAGACGTGGCTGAGCTCTATGACGGACATACGCCTCTCAGGGGGCCAGATCCGGCCGGGGGCCGTCCACGGGTGCGTATCGTGAGGGCTGGGTCATTATACCATCGTCACATGGACCGGCCAAGACCAGATGCGAAAAGACCGCAGGCCCCTCTGCCTAACGGCGGTGGACCTGCGGTCATCTGTCGGGGCGAGAGGACTTGAACCTCCGACCTCACGGTCCCGAACCGTGCGCGCTACCGGTCTGCGCTACGCCCCGAACAATCGCAGTATAGTCAACGCGCGTCTTTCCTGCAAACGCAGGGGTCGCGCCAAGTGCGCCGCGCTAGAACCCGCCCAGGGCGGCGTTCAGCCGGAAGATGAGCTCCTGATAGGTGCCCGTGACCAGGAGCAGCCCCATGACGATCAGCAACCCCCCGGCCACCTGCGCGATCCGCCGCGTGTGCCGGCCCATCTTTCGCAGCCAGGGAACAGCCACATCCGACAGGGCCGCCACCAGCAGAAATGGCACGGCGATCCCCACCGAGTAGACGCCCAGGAGCGCCGCGCCGCTCGCCACCGTGCGGGAGACGGCCGCCAAGGAGAGGATCGCGCCCAGTGCCGGGCCGATGCAGGGCGTCCAGCCGGCGGCAAAGACCAGCCCCATGACGAAGGAGCGCCCATAGCCCGGCAGGCGCCCCAGGTCCAGGTTCAGGCGCCTATCCATGTTCACAAGCGGGATCGCAATGAGCCCCGTCATATGCAGGCCAAAGAGGATCAGGAACGCCCCGCCCACCCGGGCGAGGTAGCCCATCGCGCGCGGCATGAGGCTGCCGAGCAGGCCCACGGTGATGCCACCCAGCACAAAGACGAGCCCAAAGCCCACCACGAAGAACGCCGCGTGGGCTACCGCGCCCCAGCGGGCGCGCCCCTCCCCGGGGTCGGAGGCCATGCCCGTCATGTACAGGAGATAGGCGGGCACCAGGGGCAGCACGCAGGGGGAAAAGAAGGACAACAGGCCGGCGCCCAGGGCCACCCAGGCGCTAACTCGATCGGGCGCCATGGGCCTCCTCGTGGCGACCCAGCGCCTCGCACATCTCCCGGTGCATTTGGCTCATCCCCTCCTGAAGGTACGGGAAGGCCAACCAGATGCTCGCCAGGCCAAAGAGCGCCCCGGTGATGACCCGGCTGACCCAGGTGCTGGACCACAGCCCCACCAGCTGGCCCAGCCCGTCGACGGCCATCGGCAGGATCAGCGCACCAAACTGCTTGCCCGTCAGCGGACGGAGCCGGTCGCGCACGAACCAGAACAGAAGCCCGGCCAGGAGCATCGTGCCATAGATCGCCACGTCGCGCTCGCAGACGGCCATCTTGTACCCCACCCCGGGCCCGCCGACGTAGCGGTATAGCACCGCGTCGTGTCCCAGGCGGTCGGCAAGCTGCGCCATCGAGTAGAAAGGGCGTTCGCCAAAGAGGAAGAAGGAACGGTCGGGCCGCTGGTGGCAGAAGGGGCGGAAAAGCGTCTGGATCACCCCTCCCGCGCGAGGGTAGCCCAACTGATAGAGGATGGGTGACAGCACCGGCAGGCCGATGTACAGCCCCATGGCCAGGTTCGCGCCGCACAGCCAGTGCGCACCGATCACGCGCAGGAGGCGCGTCATGATCAGGGTGATCCGCGCAGACCACTGATCCACGCGCGACTGGGCCGGGGCGTCCAGCGCGCCTTCGGGCCTGGCCGTCATGGGGCGCCCCTCACTCCATCACCTCGGCGATGTACTCACGCAGGAGCTCCTTGCTCAGGGCCCCGGCATGCACCCGCTGGATGATTCCCTCCCGGTCGATGAACACGCTGGTGGGAATGCCGCGCACGTAATACCTGCCGGCCACCTCACCGGCCTCGTCGAGCAGGATGGGGAACTCTATGCCCATCTCCTCGGCATACTCGCTCACCTCGCGACGGCCCTCGCGCACGTCAACGGCCAGGATGACCAAACCGTCGGCGGCCAGATCGGCATAGGCCTCGATCATGTGCGGAATCTCCATCTGGCAGAACCCGCACCAGGTCGCCCAGAAGTTGAGCATGACCGCCTGGCCGCGATAGTCCGCCAGAGACACCTGCTCGTCGGCGAGGTTCGGCAAGGTCAGGTCGGCGGCCGGCTGGCCCGGCCGCGGCGGGCCAGAGTTGGCCTGCCGAGGGGTGGGCGTCGGCACAGAAGCGGGATGCGCCGCTGGCTGCCCGGGCGTCCCTGCGCTCGCAACAGCCGGCGCGGCCGGTGTAGCCGGCCCCGCCGCGGGCCGCGGCGAACAGGCGCCCACGCCCAGGGCCACGAGAAGGAGAAGGATAGAGATGCGTGCTCTCCAGGTCACCAGTGTGCGCCTCTCTCGTAACGGATCACCGCGGACGGGCCACCGGGCGGTCCGTCCGCGGTGATGGTACCATGGTGTCGGCGGGCCGCAAAACGGCCCGGCGCGGTGCGTTCGGGCTAACGCGTCACCGGGTAGCCGATCTCTTGCAGCGTGTCTTTGGCGCGCTGCAGGGCGGCCTCGTCGGCGTACTCTAGCACGATGTTCTTGCCCGGGACGTCCACATCCACCACCGTCACCCCTGCCACGTCACGCAGTTCGCGCCGGATGGTCATGGCGCAGTGCTGGCAGGAGATATTCTCCGCATGCAGCGTGATCCGGCTCATCTCGCACTCCTCTCACCACGGGATGTATACCCCCCTATGGTATATACATCCTACGCCTGCCGCGGGCCAAAGTCAAGACCCCGACCACCCCGGCCCCCTCGGCACCGGTCACTCCTCGGCAAAGAGGTCCGTGCTCAGATACCGCTCCCCGAGGTCCGGCAGGATGGCCACGATCAGTTTTCCGCGGTTCTCTGGCCGCGCGGCGACCCGCAGCGCCGCCGCGGTGGCCGCGCCCGAGGAAAAGCCGGCCAGGATGCCCTCCTCCTTGCCCAGGCGGCGCGCCGTCTGCATGGCCTCCGCGTCCGTGACGGGCACGATCTCGTCGATCAGATCGGTGCGCAGCACCGCAGGCACAAAGCCGGCACCGATCCCCTGTATGCGATGGGGCCCTGGCTTGCCGCCCGACAGCACCGGCGAGCCGGCCGGCTCCACCGCAATCACCCGGAAAGTGGGCTTTCTCTCCTTCAGCACCTCTCCGACGCCGGTCAGCGTCCCGCCGGTGCCCACTCCCGCCACCAGGATGTCCGCCCGGCCGGCGGTGTCTCGCCAGATCTCTTCCGCCGTGGTCTCTCGGTGTGCCTTGGGGTTGGCCGGGTTGGCGAACTGGTTGGGCATGAAGCTATGGGGCGTCTCACGCAGGATCTCCTCCGCCTTGCGGATCGCGCCGCGCATCCCCTCGGCGCCAGGGGTCAGCACCACCTGGGCGCCCAGCGCCGCCACCACACGGCGGCGCTCGATGGTCATCGTGTCGGGCATGGTCAGGATCAGCCGGTAGCCCTTGGCAGCGCAGACGTAGGCCAGGCCAATCCCGGTATTGCCGCTGGTAGGCTCCACGATCGTGGAACCCGGGCCGATCCGGCCCTCCTCCTCGGCGGCCCGAATCATGGCCGCCGCGATGCGGTCCTTGACGCTCCCGAGAGGGTTGAGGGACTCGACCTTTACCACCACCTCGGCCTCCAGCCCCTCGGCCAGCCGCCGCAGGCGGACGAGGGGAGTGTTGCCGATGGCGTCAACGATGCTGTCACAGATACCGCTCATACCGCCCTTCCTCTTCTGCCCGAGGTCACCCTCCGGGCACTGACAGTCTCTGAAAATGGCGCCGCCACCTGGCCCCCCGCTCGGCCCGGGTAGTCTGCCCCGGTAGCGCGCCGGTGCATACCTCGTAGCGCAGGATGGCCCCGGTGTCAAGGGGCCACGCCTCCGGCCGATCGCCGATACCTTTGACAGGCCGCATCCCCAGCGCTATAGTCGGATATACTGTGAAACCTGATCTGGGTACGCGTGTGGCACCGCCTACCGCGTGCGCCTCTGCGGCGGGCAAGATCATCCTCCTCGGAGAGCACGCCGTGGTCTATGGGCAGCCGGCTATTGCCGCGCCGCTCAGCAGCCTGCGCGCCACCGCCACCGTAGCACCGCTCCCCCCGGGGACCCCGGCAACCATCGCGGCGCCGGACCTCGGCCGCACCTTCCTCCTGGATGATTCCTCCTCGGCTGCGGCCGATGATCCCCTGGTGACGACGGTGCGCAACACGCTGGCTGCCTTGCGGGTACCTGCGGCGGCCCCGGCGTTTCGTCTGGAGGTCTCTTCCCAGGTGCCGATCGCCCGGGGGATGGGCAGCGGGGCGGCCGTGGCCGCGGCCATCGTGCGGGCCCTGGGCGCGTACTATGGCGAACCCCTGGGCGCCGAGGAAGTCTCGTCCCTGGTCTTCCAGACCGAACGCCTCCTGCACGGGGCACCCAGCGGCGTAGACAACACCGTGATCGCCTACGAGCGGCCGGTCTGGTTCGCACGAGGGAACGCCCCGCAAGTGCTTTCGGCGGGCGCTCCGTTCCACTGGGTGGTGGCGGATACGGGGATTCGCGCGGAGACCCGCGATGTCGTCGCAGACGTGCATCGTTCCTGGCAGGCGGAACGTATAAGGTATGAACGGTTGTTTGCCCGTATGGGTGACGCCGTGCGCGCCGCGCGGCGGGCGCTTTCCGCCGGAGATGCCGCGGCGCTAGGCCGCCTGATGGACGAGAACCAGGCGCTCTTGGGGGCGCTGGGCGTCTCGTGCGCGGCGCTCGACGCGCTGATCGGCGCGGCCCGGGCTGCCGGCGCGCTGGGTGCCAAGCTTTCGGGCGGCGGGCGTGGCGGCGTCATGATCGCCCTGGTGACGGCGGCCACGGCCGACTCCGTGGAGGCCGCCTTGCGCCGGGCGGGGGCCGTCCAGACCATACGCACTTCCCTGGGCCCGGCGGCACCGGCCCAGGGCGAGGAGACGATCGGAACGCCGTGATGGAGCACCAGCCAGACCGCACCGCACTCGCCGCCAGGGAGCGTTTATGCTGATCGGGATCGACGCCAGCCGGGCGGCGCGCAGCGAACGCACGGGCACCGAGAACTATTCTTATCACCTGATCCACGCCTTGTTGTGCGCTGATCGGGAGAGTCGTTTCCGTCTGTACTTCCGGGAGGAGCCGCCGGAGGGATTCTTTCCCAGGGATGAGCGCGTCGAGTGGCGCGTGATCCCCTTTCCGCGGCTCTGGACGCACCTGCGGCTCTCGGCCGAGATGCTCTCAGCGCCGCCGGACGTGCTCTTTGTTCCATCGCACGTCCTCCCGCTGGTGCACCCGCGCCGGTCGGTGGTCACCGTGCATGACCTGGGCTATCTGCGCTTCCCGGAGGCGCACACGCGCCGCCAGCGCACCTACCTGGACTGGTCTACGCGCTACAACGCTGCGCACGCCCGGCGCGTCATCGTCGACTCGCTGGCCACTGCCGAGGACCTGGTGGCCAGTTACGGCACGCCGCGTGAGAAGATTCGCCTGGCCTACCCGGCCGGCGTCGAGGGCCTGGCGCCGGTGACCGATCCCGAGGCGCTGGCCGCCGTCGCAGCCAAGTACGGCGCGGGGGAGCGCTACCTGTTGTACGTGGGCACGCTGCAGCCCAGGAAGAATCTGGTCATGCTCCTGCGGGCCTTTGCCGCCCTGGTGGCGCACTCGGCCCTGCCCGGGGACGTCCGCCTGGTACTGGCCGGCCGCAAGGGCTGGCTGTACGACGAGATCGTGGCCGCGGCAGAGGACGGCGCCGTCGAGGGGCGCGTGGTCCTCCCGGGGTACGTGCCGGCCGAGGACTTGCCCGCCCTGCTCAGCGGGGCGTTGGCCTTTGTCTTCCCCAGCCTCCACGAGGGCTTTGGGCTGCCAGTTCTGGAGGCGATGGCCTGCGGCACGCCGGTGATCTGCTCCAATGCCTCCTCGCTGCCGGAGGTCGCCGGAGACGCTGCCTTGCTCGTCGACCCGCGCGACCAAGATCGCTGGGGCGAGGCGTTGGCCAAGGTGTCCACGCGGCCCGCCCTGCGCGAGGAACTGCGCGCCAAGGGGCTGGAGCGTGCCGCGCTGTTCAGTTGGGACCGTTGCGCGCGGGCGGTGCTCGAGGCTCTCCACGAGGCCGCCGCGGAGCAGTGATCGGAGGGGGCGCCTTGCAGCCGTCTGTGAGAATCCTGGGCATACGCATCGACGACGTCACCACCAAGGAAACCCTGGCCCTCCTGCGGCGCTATATCGCCGAGGGCCGTCCGCGCCACGTGGTCACCGTGAACCCAGAGTTCGTCATGACGGCGCGGTACGATGCAGAGTTCCGTGAGACGCTCGAGGCGGCCGACCTGGCCCTGCCCGACGGGCAGGGGCTGCTGTGCGCCGCCCGGTGGCAGGGGGAACGCCTGCGCGAGAGGGTCTGTGGGTCCGACATCGTGCCTGCCGCTGCCGCGCTGAGCGCCGAGCAAGGCTACCGCATCTTCCTGCTGGGGGCGGCGCCCGGGATCGCCGAGAAGGCTGCCCAGGTGCTGAACGCGCGGCACCCTGGGCTGCGCATCGTCGGCACCTATGCCGGCTCGCCCAGCGTCGAGGAAGAGGACGCCATCGTGGCCCGGGTGCGCGCCGTCCAGCCGGATATGCTCTTCGTGGCCTACGGTGCGCCTCGCCAGGACCTGTGGATCCGCCGCAACCTGCACCGCCTGGGGGTGCCCGTCTGCATGGGCATCGGTGGCACCCTCGATTTCGTCGCCGGTGTCGCCAAACGCGCGCCCCGCTGGATGCGCCGCGTGGGGCTGGAGTGGCTGTACCGGTTGGTCCAGCAGCCCTGGCGCTGGCGCCGTATGATGGTCCTGCCCAAGTTTGCCTGGCTGGTGTTCACCTCACGCTTCGTGCCCAGGGCCGAAGAAGCGTGCTGAACGGGGGGAATCGAGCATGCGCCGAATCCTGATCTTCCGCGTCATTCTGGTCCTGATCGTGGCCTCCCTGCTGCTGTCTATGGCCGGCCCTGTCGCAGCCCAGGACCCCATCTCGCTCGACGAGGTGCGCTCCTACGTCGTCGTCCTGGGGGATGGCCGCCTGGACGTGCGCTACACCGTCACGTTCACCGAGCAGGAATCGGGCGGGCGCGACCGCTTTGCCGCCGTAGGCCGCTTCATCACGCCCCTGGAGTTCGTCTCGGGCGAGGGCAGCGGCCCCGCCGGCGCCTTCCAGGTCACCGTGTCGCCCACCGACCGGCCCAACGAGGAGCCCTTCCCGGAGTTCATGCAGGTGAACTTTCCCCGCACAGAGCGCGGCCAGCAGTACAGCGTGACCGTTCGCTACCGCGTCAACCGCTCAGTGTTTGACGAGACGACCTACCAGGGCGCCTCTTACCGGGCGCTGGGCTTTGCGCCGCCGCAGTGGCCACTGGCCATCAAGAAGCAGATGATCGACTTTGTGCTGCCGATCGAGCTGCCGGCCGGCATCGATCAGCCGGAAAAGGTCACCGACGCCATCGTGGACGCCACCGGCTATCTCTCCGATCCGTCTTCGCAAGAGTTCGATCGCTGGGTGTTCTACCCCACCCCCGATGAGCCCTCTGGCAAGACGTATCTGTCGCTGCGTGTGGAAGAGAACAACGTGCCGCCTTCCGGCCAGATGATGCCCAAGTTCTACCTGCCGGGGACCGAGATCACCACGACGCGCGAGACGCCCATCCCCATCGTGCCCGGCGTCGTCACGCCCGGCGTCACGCCGGCCGCTACGCCGAGCCCAGAGGAGCCGCAGTCGCTGGCCGGCTACCTGAGCGAGGCCGGGCCGGTTCTCCTGTGCGCGGGGGTGCCCGTGACGCTCCTCGTCCTGGGCCTGCTCATCTGGGCGCTGCGCCGGCGCAAGCCCAAGCCCTCCTATGAGCCGCCCGAGATCGAGGTGGAGACCTTCCAGACCCCCGGCGTCGTGCCGGACCTAAACGCCATCGAGACGGCCTTTTACATGGGCAACTCGGCCAAGACCATCACTCTGATCGTGATGGCCCTGGAGCGGCGTGGCATCCTGAACATCGCCAACACCTCGCCCCTGCAGGTAGAGGTCCTGCAGCCGGACGCCGAGATGGCCGTCTACGAGAAGGCTCTGGTGACGGCCATCCAGCAGGACGGCACCATCGACAAGGCACAGATCCCGACCATCCTGAACGCCGTGGCGACCGTGGTGCAGCCCAAGATGT
>JAAZBY010000515.1 GCA_012513595.1 Chloroflexota bacterium | reverse complement strand
GGTCTTCCGCGCGTTTTCGCGGTCTTCCGCGCGTTTTCGCGGTCTTCCGCGCGTTTTCGCGGTCTTCCGCGCGTTTTCGCGGTCTTCCGCGCGTTTTCGCGGTCTTCCGCGCCGTCCGCGCGCGGGACCCCGGGGGTCTGAGGACGGCAGCCCTCGCTGCTGCGAGCGGAGCCCGCCGCGCACCCCGTTTTCATGCCTGGCGGTGTGCGGCCCGGCGCACGTGACGGCTCCACATCGGCCCGCTCCACATCGGCCCGCTATGGAGTGCGCAGGCGCCTGTCCCGAGGTCCGCCGAGGGAGGCCTGCGCTCTGCCGAGCCCCGCGCCGCAGAGGCAGAGGGGCTTGCCCCGACCGCCACCCCCGCAGGGTCCTCGGCAGCCCCAAAACCCGCGCCAGCAACCGCGCGCCGCCGACCCGGCCGGCGCACGCCCCTCCGCCTGCCGCGCCTACCGCAAGACGCCCCGCGCCTCCAGGTGGGCGCGGTAGATCTCCTCGAACAGCCGCACGTCGGTGCGCGTGTCGGCCGCCGTGGCCCGGAACGGCTCCCCGCTGCGCACCGCCCGCACAAAGAACTCCGCCTCCCGCTTGTACGACCAGGACCAGGCCGGCTCGGCCACCGGCCGCGTGAAGGTCTGCACGTCGCCGGCGCGGTAGATCTCCACCTCGGCCGGCATCTGCCGCAGGAGGAGCGGCGGCGCCCAGGTGTGCACCCAGCCGTCGCGAAAGTAGACCTGGGTGTGCTCATCCCAGCGATAGTGCGACAGGCGCCCCGTCTCCAGCACGGCGCGCACCCCGCCCAGCCCCAACACCACCACGCCGGTGTAGCCGTCCGCGTCCAGGTCCACGGCGCGGACCTCGGCATCGTCCCCCGCGCCGAGGAACCAGCGCATCAGGTTGACGTTGTGGGTGTACTGCTGCAGGAGGGCCAGGTACTGGCCGAGGAACTCTTCCGGCAGCCAGGCGGGGCCGGCGGCAGGCACGGTGGGCTTGGGCCCGGGCACGGTGTCCATCGGCGTGTCGAGCCCGGCCGTCCAATCCCCGCAAAAGCCGTGGTTGCGCACCAGGGTGAGGGGCCCTAGCTCGCCGCTCTGGCGGAAGGCGTCCACCTCCCGCTTGACCAGCTCGTTGCCGGCGTCGTGCCGCTTCATGTACCCGACCATCACCCGCCGGCCGGAGCGGCGCTCCGCCTCCAGGATGCCGTCCGCCTGGGCCAACGAGACGGCCATCGGCTTTTCCATGAAGACGTCTTTGCCGGCCAACAGCGCGTCGCGGGCGATCTGCCCCTGGACCATATAGTCGGCCGAGACGGCGATCGCCTCGATGTCGGGGTCGGCGAGGAGGGCGGTGTGGTCCGGGTAGAGGCGGGGGATGCGGAAGCGCTCCTGCACGGCGCGGCCCAGGGTGGGGCGCAGCTCGGCGAGGGCCAGCACGGAACAGTCGGGGATGCTGGTCAGGTTGGGCAGGTGCACCTTCTGGGCCATATAGCCGCAGCCGACGTAGCCAAGGCGGAGCCTTTCCATGGGAGCCTCCTGGGTGGGCACTTGGCAGCTGGGAACGCCCCCCGAAGATTCTACGGCCCAGGCGGCCGCGCCAGCGTGGGGCAGCCTATGGCCTGCGCGCTGGCAACGGCAAGGTGGAGCACCCCTTGCCCGCAAGGGCCCCGTCGTAAGGCGCCAGAGCGCCGCCGCGACGGGCATGCGGAGGCCTCACGAAAGGGTGGCGAACGGCGGGTAGGGATCGCTGCGCAGCACTTGCAGGTAATCCTCGCGGCTCTTGGTGCAGGTCAGCATCTCTTTCAGAAAGCCGGCCCGCACATGTAGCTCTGCAGCGATCGCCGCAAGAAGCTGGGGACCCACGTCAGCGTGTTTCCCGTGGTGGTGTGAGACGTGGGTGCGGATCGGGGGGAGCCCTGCGACGCGCAGCTCATAATGCACGTGGCCTGTTTTTCGCTTGGGCTCGAAGCGGAACTTGTTACACAGGCAATCTGCGATCTGGTGCGCCTTCACCGGCCGGGCTCAGCGGCGGCAGATAAAGTGGCCGAGGCGGAAGGCCTCCGCAGCGTCGTAGGGATCTCCGCTCTGCGCGCCCTCCTCGACCATCTCATAGTACTCGGCCAGGCAGACGCGGAAATCGGCCAGCGCCTCCGCCTCAGTCGCCCCGTCTCCATGGACCGGGAACACGCTGCTCGCCGCGATGCGAGTGCCGTCGGTATCTACCGTCACGGTCACACGCAGCATCCCACAGAGCCAGTAGTTGCCGTACAAATGCCCCATGAGGGCGACCTCTTGCGCGCCCTGCAGGCTACCGCTGAGGGGCACGTACATCCCCCCCGCGGCGGACGTCGTCGCGAGGGGTACCTTGGCCCGGCCCTGGGCCACCTGTCCTGGCACGCAGAGGATCTCCGTCACGCTTCTCCCTCCGACTGCCTGGCCCGATAGTGCTCATAGTTGGCCGTCAAGACCTGGATCAGCTCGGCCATCCGCGCCGGGGTGACCACCAGGCGCGCCACGCACTGTGCCGTGACGGCGCTCATCTCGCGCATTGCAGCAAGGTTCTCCTCGGGCGGACCCACTAGTACGGGCAGCCGCACCTCGTAGAAGCCGAGGACAAACTCCTGATCCGTATGCTGGACGGTAAAGTTGGTGGCGTAGCGCGTCTCGAGGGAAGCGGGGACGTCATACCGCAACGGAAGGGCCACTTCCTGGCTCTCGGCCGGGACCTGATCCACCATGGCGGGCTCCTTCGGGTGGCTGACCTTGACGTCCCCATTATTGCACAACTGCGGCCTGTGTCAATACTCCTGGCAGGCGCCTGGCAAGCCGGCGCGCAAAACCTCGCCCGCCCTTGCCGCCCCGCCCCCTACTCGAAGAACCGGCTCCCTTCGGCCAGGTGGGCGCGGGCCACATCCTCGTTCAGCGTCACCCCGAGGCCGGGGGCACTGGGCAGGGCGATCGCCCCGTCCACGATCAGCGGCCCCCCCTCCACCAGGTCCCCCCACCAGGGCACGTCCTGGCCGTGGAACTCGAGCACGGTAAAGTTGCGCATGCCGGCGCAGGCGTGGCAGGCCGCCAGGGTGCCCACCGGGCTGCACACGTTGTGCGCCGCCACCGGCATGTAGTAGAGATCCGCCAGGTCGGCCACCTTCTTGGCCTCCAGCAGGCCGCCCATCTTGGGGATATCCGGCTGCAGGATGTCCGCCGCCTGCGCCGTGATCAGCGGGCGCAGGCCATGGCGCGTATAGTGGTTCTCACCGGTACAGATCGGCACCGGCGACGCATCGGTCACCCGCTTGAGCGCCTCGACGTTGTCGGGCGGGGTGGGGTCCTCGAGCCACATCAGGCGGAAGGGCTCCAGCTGCCGCGCCAGGGTGATCACGTCGCGGGTGTTGTAGTTCCAGTGGCAGTCCAGGGCCAGGTCGATGTGCGGGCCGATCGCCTCGCGCACGGAGGCCACCAGCGCCAGGATGTGGTCCATCTCCTGGTTGGAGATCGGCTGCTGCTGCCCCTGTAGCCAGCCCTTGCGCCCCACGCCGACGTGGTACGGCGGGGCAAACCGCGCCGGGTCGACGTTGTCGATATCGAACTTGATGGCGCGGAAGCCGCGCTCCACCGCCCGGCGGGCGCGCTCGGCCCAGGCCGCGGGGGTGGGCGCCTCGCCATGGCCGCAATCGGCATAGACGGTGATCTTGTCGCGGTAGCGGCCGCCGAGCAGGTTGTAGACGGGCGTGCCGAGGGCCTGGCCCACAACGTCCCACAGGGCGATCTCGACGCCGCTGATGGCCGCCACCGTGGCCCCACCGGTGGACCCCGCGCCCGACATGCCGCGGATCATCTTCTGGTACAGCCAGTCGACGTTGTGGGGGTCCTCGCCGACCAGGAGGCCCTTCAGCCGGCCGACGATGTCCTCGACGCCCGCCCCCCAGTAGGCCTCGCCGAGGCCCACAATCCCGTCGTCTGTGGTGACGCGCACCAGCACCCACTCAAAGTTGGCCCGGATCGAGGCAGCCCGCACATCGGTGATCTTCATGGATGG
>JAAZBY010000514.1 GCA_012513595.1 Chloroflexota bacterium | reverse complement strand
GAGGTCGGTGGGCCCGTCGGCCAGGGACAGCGGCGCGCCGTGCCTGGCCAGGACCTGCTCGGCCAGCCGCGCCGTGCGCTCAGTCAGGTTCTCGACGGTGCCCGGCACCTGCGCGCCAAAGTGGCCCAGGTCGCCGAGGTTCAGCGTAACGGTGCGGATCGTGTGGCCGATCGGCTCCACCCAGCGCGAGGGGATGGCCCCCGCCCCGTGCAGAATGCCGTATAGCGCCCCGACGGTGGCGGCGGTACAGTCGGTATCCTCTCCGCAGTTGACGGCGGTACAGACCGTCCGGCCAAAGTCGCCCGCGCCGTAGAGCAGGGCCAGGACCACGATGCCGATGTTGGAGGGCGCGTCCCAGCCGCGCTGGCCGGTAAAGAACCCCTTCTCGTGGTCGGCGGGGGACACCGCCGAGGCGCGCCCAAAGAAGGCGCCGCCGCGGTAGTCGGCCAGCAGGGCATCCCGCGCCTCCAGCCAGGTCCGCCCCGCCCGGTGCGAGGCGATGGCCTGGCGCACGGCGCCGGCCACACCGCAGTCCTCCGGGATGAACGACAGGGCCACGTCAATCAGGCGGGCGATGTCGCTCATGACGAACGCGGCGCTCTCCAGCGCCGCGCAGAACACCTCCCCGTAGGTGCCCTCGCCGTTGCCGTGGTCAATGATGGCGTCCTCGTAGGCGTAGCGAGCCGCGATCTGCGGGCAGCCCGGCGCCAGGCAGGCCCAGATCTCCGAACGAATGAAGGAACCGCAAGAGTCCTTGTAGTCGTTGGAGAAGCTGCCCGACAGCGGCGGCTGCAGCCCGGCGCGCAGATTGGCC
Source organism: Chloroflexota bacterium (assembly GCA_012513595.1). Next base: position 1,680 of record JAAZBY010000514.1, on the reverse strand, counting down.
TTGGCGATGCCGTACTCCGACCAGTGCGGGGTAACGAACAGGGTCCAGTACTCACCGAGGGTGCGGGCGTCGACGTCCACGCCCTGTTCCTCCAGGGCGATCAGCCAGAGGAGCTGGATGTCCAGGTCATCGTTGGGCATCGGCTCGCCGCCGAGGTCCACGGTGTAGAACGACACGTCGTTGATCTGACGTCGCCACTCAAACGGCTCCCCCAGGGTGCCGCCGATGTTCTTGCCCAGCCAACAGCCCAGGACCTTGTCCAGGTACTCGCTTCTGTTCAGAATCACGTCCATCCCTCCGATAGCGCCGCAGCAATCTCACGGCGGGCATGGCGGTGCCACAGTTTCCGATCATACCCCGACGTGTGACTTTCGTCATGTCCGCGCGGCGCGGGGCGGGGCATAATCGGCAGGGACGACCCGGCCCATCACACGCACAGGAGGATATAGCATGGACATGTTCTGTAATCAGTGTCAGGAAGCGGCCCGCAACGAGGGTTGCACGCGGCGCGGCGTATGCGGCAAGCCCGCGCCGGTGGCCAACGCGCAGGATGGGCTGGTCTACCTGCTGCGCGGGCTGTCAGAGGTGGCCGTGCGCGCCCGGCTGGCCGGCATCACCGACGCGGCTGCCGATCTGCTGGTCGCCGAGGCGCTCTTTGCCACCATCACCAACGCCAACTTTCACGACGCGCGGTTCGTGGAGCTGGCCGCGCACGTGGTGGAGCATCGCGAGGGCCTGCGTGCCCGCCTGGCGAGTACGCCTCAGGCTGCCGCAGAGCGGGGGTGGAGCCTCGCGGCAACGTGGGCGCCGCAGCCCCTGAACGCCGAAACCCTGGCCGCCAAGGCGCCCGAGCTCCGCGCTGCCCGCACCGCCGCCGACGCGGACATCACCTCTCTGCGCGAGCTGCTGCTCTACGGGCTGAAGGGGCTGGCCGCCTACACCGACCACGCCTACGTGCTGGGCAGCCAGAACGAGAGCCTGCTGGCCTTCCTCCAGGAGGCGCTCGTGGCCATGGGCAACGACGCGCTCAGCTCCCAGGACCTGGTCGGCTGGGTGTTGCGCTGCGGCGAGATGGGCGTCCAGGCCATGGCCCTGCTTGACGCGGCTAACACCACTGCCTACGGCCACCCCGAGCCGACCCAGGTGAACCTCGGCGTGCGCGAGGGGCCGGGCATCCTCGTCAGCGGGCATGACCTGCGCGACCTAGAGGAGCTGCTCGAACAGACCGCCGGGACCGGCGTGAACGTGTACACCCACGGGGAGATGCTGCCGGCCAACGCCTACCCGGCGCTGAAAAAGTACCCGCATCTGGCGGGGAACTATGGCGGCTCCTGGTGGCGGCAGGATCGCGAGTTCGAGGCGTTCGGCGGGGCCATCCTGATGACCACCAACTGCCTTACGCCGCCCAAGCCCTCCTACCTGGGCCGCCTGTTCACCACCGGGCTGGTGGGCTGGCCAGGCGTTCCCCACATCGCCGACCGGGCGCCGGGCGGCCAAAAGGACTTTTCCGCAGTCATCGCCAGGGCCCGTGAGAGCGCCCCACCCAAAGCGCTGGAGAGCGGGACGCTGCCGATCGGCTACGCCCACAACACGGTCCTGAGCGTGGCCGATCAGGTCATCGCGGCCGTTCAGAGCGGCGCCATCAAGCGCTTCGTGGTGATGGCCGGGTGTGATGGCCGG
>JAAZBY010000513.1 GCA_012513595.1 Chloroflexota bacterium | reverse complement strand
ACACGGTTACGCGGATCTTGTTGGCCATGTTGCTCCTTTGCCTGCGACCTGGAGGCGCTTGGTTCACCAGCACCCGCGAGTATATCGCCGTCGAGACCGCTATGCAAGGGCCATCGTCCCTTCTGCCGGCGGGATCGTGCCCCAGGCGGGGCCGTGGCGGGCGAGGCAAGGGCCCGTCACGATGCGCCGCGGGCGTCCTTGCTCGGTTGGACTTGGCGATCGAAGGGATGTACAATATCTGGCCGGTTGTGTCCTGCCTGATGCCTCTTGGGGATAACGGATTGTCTACATGAAAGCTGTCCTGCACGGCACATGGGTCTGCGACCGAGATGGCCGTACGGATGGTCTGTTCTTCGTCTGGGCGGAGCGGGATGTGCGCGTCGCCCAGGCAGGCGCCGGCCAAGCACCGCGAGTGCAGCGGCACCCGTACGCGGCCACGACCATCGAGATCGCCGACCTGCTGGCGCGCTACGTGCCCGACACCGACTGGAGGCGGGCCAATCGCCTGGTGCGGATCGCCTTCCTCCCATCGGTAGATGAGGGGCCCCTGGTGCCCCGTTGGCTGGTTCCGCATGGCCAGGAGCCGCCCGAGGGTGCGCCGCGCCTGGAGGCCTGGCGCATCGAGGGGATCGGTATTCCCATCCTGGAGATGCTCGGCGTGCTGGCTGTGCTGCCGGCCGGCGACGAAGAGCGGTTGACGGGCCAACGGGTTGGGGATGACCTCGTCTATTGGGGCCTGGTAGCCAAGTTCGCGCTGGAACTGCTGGGCAGGCAGCGCTTCCTGCCCGGGATGCGTGCCGACGATAGCGGGTACGTGGCTTCCTGGATGCCCTACCTCGATGACCCCGCCGACCAGGCGCGCTTCGGCGCCCTCACCCGGGCCATGCCCCCCGTGTGCCGCTCCGTCTTGCGTGAGCGGCAGGGAGCCGCACACGAGGAGGCCCCCAGCCCCTACACGGTGCTCAGCAGCTTTATCCAGTACCTGGTGGATGACGCGGTACGCTCCTGGGCGCAACAGTCTCCGCAGGCCGGTGAGCTGGGGCTGCGACCGCGTCGCGGCGGGCGCCTGCCCGGAGGCCGCGTCGGCGCCGCCTGGTGGGAGGCGCTGTACGCCCACGACCGGGCCATCAACGTGCCCTCCTCTCGGCAACAGGAACTCGGCCGCCTCTACACGGCTTGGCAGAGCTGGACGTACCACGCCCGGCCGGAGAGCGACATCGACTTCCGCCTCTGCTTCCGGCTGGACCCCCCTGACTATGGGGACGACAAGAACGGCGACGACTCTGCGCGCTGGTCTCTCCGCTATCTCCTACAGTCGCTCGAGGACCCCAGCCTGATGGTGGCTGCCTCGGAGGTCTGGCGCGAGCGGGGACGCATGCTCTCTGACCTAGACGCGCGCCTCGATCACGCCCAGGAAAAGCTGCTGGCCGGGCTGGGTCGCGCGGCGCGGCTGTCTCCGGCGGTGCAGCGCAGCCTCCGTTCCGCCAACCCTGAGGGCACCACCCTGACGGCCAAGGAGGCCTATCGCTTCCTGCGCGAGACGTCGCACCTGCTGGAAGAGATGGGCTTTGGCGTCATGGTGCCGCCCTGGTGGAACAAGCCCGACGCGCGGCTGAGCGTGCGGGCGCGCCTGCACGGCAAGCCCGAGATCGAGAACGAGGGCCTGCTCAGCATGAACACGCTGATCAGTTACGACTGGGAGCTGGCCCTCGGCGACGAGACCCTTACTCAGGAAGAGTTCGAGCGGCTTGCCGAGCTCAAGACCCCGCTGGTCAAGGTCCGTGGCCGCTGGGTGCTCTTGCAGCCAGAACAGGTCGAGGCGGCCATCGCCTTTTGGGAGCGGCAGCGCAATCGCTCGGCGTTGCCCCTCCACGAGGCCCTGGGCCTGGCTCTGGGCGTCGAACACGAGATCGACGGCCTCACCGTCACTGCGCTGGACGTAGAGGGCTGGTTGGGCGACCTGCTCGGCGCGCTCGACAACCGTGAGCAGCTGGAGCTGGCCAAGCCCCCGGACGCCTTCGTCGGGCAGCTGCGGCCGTACCAGGTGCGGGGCCTGTCGTGGCTGGCCTTTCTGCGGCGCTGGGGCCTCTCGGCCTGCCTCGCAGACGATATGGGCCTGGGCAAGACGATCCAGGCCATCGCCCTGCTCTTGCACGTGCGCGAACAGGAGGCGAACGGCGACACTCTGCCCCCGACGTTGATCGTCTGCCCGACCTCGCTGGTCGGCAACTGGGCGCGTGAGATCGAGCGCTTTGCGCCCAGCCTGCGCGTCATGGTGCACCACGGTGCGGGCCGCGCCGAGGGGAGCGACCTCCTGGAGCAGAGCATGGACCATGACGTGGTGATCTCGACGTATGGCCTGGTGCGCCGCGACGTCGAGGACCTCGGCCGTGTGCCGTGGAGCAACGTCATTATCGACGAGGCCCAGAACATCAAGAACCCGCTTACCAAGCAGGCCCGCGCGGTGCGGAGGATCGGCTCCGGGTACCGCCTGGCCCTGACAGGTACACCGATCGAGAACCGCCTGTCGGAGCTGTGGTCGATCATGACGTTCCTGCTGCCGGGCTACCTGGGCTCCCTCGACGGCTTCCGTCGCGAGTTTGCCCTGCCCATCGAGCGCTATCAGGACGAGGAGGCCGCCGAACGCCTGCGCCGGCTGGTGCGCCCCTTTGTGTTGCGCCGGCTCAAGACCGACCCGTTGGTCATCCAGGATCTGCCTGACAAGTTCGAGCACAAGGTGTACTGCAACCTGACCCGCGAGCAGGTGACCCTCTACGAGGCGGTGGTGCGCGATGCGCTGAACACGCTGCATACCGCGGAGACGGCCTCGGGGGGCATTCGGCGGCGTGGGCTGGTGCTGGCCATGCTCACGCGCCTCAAGCAAGTCTGCAACCACCCGGCGCTGTTCCTCGGCGACGGATCGCCGGCCGAGAGACGCTCGGGGAAGCTCAACCGCCTGGTGGAGATGCTCGAAGAGGTGCTGGCGGTGGACGATCGAGCGCTGGTGTTCACCCAGTTCGCCCAGATGGGGCACATCCTGCAGCGGCACCTCCAGGAGACCTTTGGGCAGGAGGTCCTTTTCCTGCACGGCGGCACGCCGCAGCATCAGCGCGACGCCATGTTGCAGCGCTTCCAGGAGGACGAGCGCGCCCCATCCGTTTTTGTGCTGTCGCTGAAGGCTGGGGGCACCGGGCTGAACCTGATGCGCGCCAACCACGTGTT
>JAAZBY010000512.1 GCA_012513595.1 Chloroflexota bacterium | reverse complement strand
TACTGGCCCCGCCATATCCGCTCCATGTCCTCTTCGCGTTCGGCGCGGACCTCGGCTACCAGGTCACCCATGTACACCCCGTATCGTGCGCGCACCTCCGCGCGAATCGCGTCGAGGCGGGCAAGGACTGCCTGCTGCTCCCGCAGGGCCTCGTCGCTGCGGCCTTCCAGCGTGTCGAGCCCGGCGTCGAGCGCCCGGCGGGCCACGTCCGACAGGGTGCGCCCCTCGGACGCCGCCAGGCGCTCCAGCCGCTTGCGCTGGTCGGGCCGCAACAGGAGCTGCGCGCGGACCATTGGTTCACTGTTCTGGGCCATGGAACACCTCCTGCTTCCAGTATACACAGGGGTGTGTATGTGTCAATGGGCCCAGGCCCCGTCGCGCCGCTCAGAGCGCCTGGGCCGCCTCGAGGAAGGCGACCAGCCCCACCTCGGGCTCGGGGTCGGGCAGCTCGTACTCCAGCGCCAGGTCGCCGGAGTAGCCGATGCGGTCCAGCGCTTCGCACACCCAGCGGTAGTCGATCTGCCCCTCGCCGAGCATGGTGCGGGCGAAACCGCGCTCCATGCTCACGGCGCCATCCTTGACGTGCACGTGCACGATGTGCTCGCGGAACTCCCACAGCGCCAGGCGATAGTCCACCCCGGCGCCCATCACGTTGCAGGGGTCGTACAGGACGCCCAAGTACGGCGAGCCGACCGCCTCACACAGGCGGCGCGCCGCGGCGATCGAGCCGGAGATGCCGCCGCCGTGGGTCTCAAACCCCATGTAGACGCCCTTGTCGGCGGCGTAGGCAGCGGCGCGGGCGAACCAGGGGGCCAGGTGGGCGATCCGCGCGGGGTTATCGTCCCCGGGGGCCACGCGGATGGAGCGGGCCCCCAGGACCACCGCCACGTCGATGGCCCGGCGGGTGAGGGCCAGCTCCGCCTCCAGCGCGGCGACGTCGTCCGTGGCAAAGCCGCGCCCGGCATAGGTGCCCAGGTTGGCGATCTCGAGCCCCAGCCCCGCGGCGGCCGCCCGGATGGCGGCGGGGTCGCACTCGGCGGGGTCGAGCGTCAGGTGCGGCGCACGGCCGAGGAGGTCCACCTTGCGGTAACCGGCCCGGGCGATGACCCGCAGCGCCTCTGGCCAGGGGCGTTCGCGGAGGGGAAAGGTACAGGCGGAAAGGCGGGCGATGTCCATCGTTCAGGTCCTCCTCACGGGTTCGGGCGGGCCGGCCGGCCCCACGACGCTTCTCGGTATACTCATAATACTCTTTGGCACGCGCTTCCGCGGCCAGAGCCCCAAGGCGCACCGGACGGTAGGGGCGCCGCACAGGGGATCCTCAGGATCGTCCTGCCGGCGGTTCAGCCGCTGCAGATGCACCCTGATCCGGCAGGTCACCGTCGTGTGCGGGGGGCGGCATGCCTCCCCGCCCCCGCGAGCAGGCCACGCGGCAGGCGGACGGTCAGCCTGGCGGGGCGCGGCGCCTCCTGCTCTAAGCATCGCCGCGGGCAGCAAGGCCGTCCAGGCCCGGTAGCCGCCCTCGCGCCGCCCTCTGGCCGGCCCCTAGCCCTCCATCACCAAGAGCACCTTGCCGGTGCGGGCGGCGGCGAACTCGCCAAAGGCCTCCGCCGCGGCGGCCAACGGGAAGCGATGGGTGATCAGGCTCTCCACCGGCAGCCCCTGCCGGTAGAGCGCCACCATGCGCGGGTACTCGCGCGCCTGGTAAAACCAGGAGCCCAGGGCGGTGATGTCGCGCCGGATAAAGTCGTCGCTGGGTGAGAGGGGCAGCGCCCCCTGCTCGCCGTTCATGGCCACCGTGCCGCCCGTGCGCACGGCGGCAAAGCACTGTTTGAGCGTCTCGGGCCGGCCGGCCGCCTCGAGGCAGACATCGGGGCCGCACCCGCTGGTGAGGGCGCGCAGGCTCTCGACCGGGTCGGCCTGGAGCGGGTCGATGGCGGCCTCGGCCCCCAGCCGCAGCGCCAACGCCCGCCGCTCGGCGGAGACCTCCACCACCAGCACCCGCCTGCCCAGGAAGGCCTGCATGATCACGTTCCCCAGGCCGATGGGCCCGGCGCCAAAGATGGCCACCGTGCGGATGGCCGGGTCGGCCAGGCGCGTCGAGGTGTGGTAGGGGACGCCCATGCCGTCCCCGGTGAGGAGCACGCCCGCCCCCCAGGGGACGTCGCGCGGCAGGACGTGGCAGGCCTGCGGAACGGTCAGGATCATCTCGGCGTGCATCGACCCGTAGGAGAGGCGCTGCTGGCACCAGGTCTGCCGGCCCGCCCGGCAGTGCACGCAGACGCCGCAGCCGACCACGCCGCTCAGCCCCACCCGCTCACCGACCGCGGGAGCGGCCACCCCCTCGCCGACGGCCACCACCGTGCCGGCCGCCTCATGGCCAGAGTTGCGCCCCGGGCTGCCGGCGCCGCGGTAGGAGTGCAGCTCGCTCCCGCACAGCGCCGAGGCCGCCGTGCGCACGACCAGCTCCCCCGGGCCGGGGCGCGGGTCGGGCACCTCGATCACGCGGACCCCTCCCTGCCCCTCCAGCGACAATGTGCGCATGGTGCCTCCCTCTCTGAACGTGAGATCGCAAGCCGCGCGTGCGGGCCGCCCCCTTAGGCGACGCCCAGATAGCCCACGATGGTGGCCAGGTAGACGCGCGTGGCGCGGACGATGCCGGCCAGGTCGACCCATTCGAGGTCGGCGTGGGCCGTGGTCGATCCGGTGCCGTGGGCCACGGCCGGGATGCCCGCCTCCCGGACGATGACGTTCACGTCACACACCGAGAGGGCCCCGCCCAGGGGCAGTTCCCGCCCGGCCACGCGGCGAAAGGCCCCCCGCAGGGCGGCCACCAGCGGCTCCTCCGGCGAGACCTCGTACCCCAGGCCGTTGGAAACCAGGCGCAGCGACGCCTCCAGCCCCTCCGGCCGGGGGACGTCGCCCAGGAGCCGGGCGAACTCGGCCTCGACGCTGGCCCAGGTCCTGTTCGGCCAGCAGCGGAAGGTGCCGTTCAGGGTCGCGCGCACCGGCACCCGGTTGTAGAAATCGCCGCCGTGCAGCTGGCCGAGAAAGAACGTCTCCGGCCCGAGCAAGGGATCATCGGCGGCGGCCAGCTCCTCGCCGCGGGCCAGCAGCCGCGCCGCCACCCGCGCCACATAGTCCAACGGGTTGGGCACCCCCTGCGGGCGGGCCACGTTCTCATGGAGGACCTCGCCGGGGCGGGTGGCCTCGAGCTCAAAGAGGGCCTGCCCCTTGCCGCGGATGGCCAACGAGTCGCTGTCGCACTCGGCCACCAGGGCGGCGCCGGTAAAGACGTCCCCGCGGGCGATGAGCGCCCTGAGCCCCTCCATGTGCCCGACGGGCGCCTCGTGGAGGGAGTGGGTGGCCAGGGTCAGCGTGCCGCCCAGCCGCACGCCGCTTTCGATGAGGACGCGCGCCGCCTCCACCATGGCGGCGATGCCGGACTTCATGTCTCCGGCGCCGCGGCCGACGATGCGCTCCCCCTCGAGGCGCGGGGGCGGGTGGGGGGCGTGAATGGTGTCCAGGTGGCCGTCAAGGGTCAGCGCGCGGCCCCCGCCGGCGCCCGGCAGGCGCGCCACCGTCGAGGGGCCGCCGGGCAAGTCGTGCAGCACCGCGACCTCGAGGCCCAGGCCGCGGACGGCCTCGGCATACCGCGCGGTGACGGCCTCAGAGTCCCCGGTGGGGCTGGGGATGCGCACCAGGTCGAGCGTAAGCTCACGCAGGCGCCCGGGGCTGACGCGCTTTGCCAGGTCGTCGACGAGCCGGCCGCTATCCGCCGCCTTGTTCACCGCGGGGGTGCCCATGGCTAGACCGCCTCCAGCGCGCGGCCGATCGACCGTTCCAACACGTCACACATGGCGTCGAGCTCGTTGGGCGTCGTCACCAAAGGCGGTGCCAGGGCCAGCCAGTGCGGGTCGTGCCGGAGGATCAGGCCGCCCCGCAGCGCCTCGGCGCCGATGCGGTGCCCGAGGGCGACCTCGGCGGGGAAGGGCTCTTTGGTGGCCGGGTCGCGCACCAGTTCCACGCCCCATAGCAGCCCCTTGCCGCGCACCTCCCCGGCGATGCCATAGCGCGCGCCCATGGCCCGCAGCCGGGCCTCGAGCTGGGCCCCGAGTGACCGCGCGGCGGCCAGGAGGTCGCGCTCCAGGATCTCGTCCAGGCAGGCCAGGCCGGCGGTGGCCGCGACCGGATGGCCGGAGAAGGTGTGCGCGTCGCCGAACTCCAGCCCGGCCTCGGCAGGGCCCTCAAAGGCGGCCTGCATCCGGCCGGACCAGATCGTCGCCGCCAGGGCCGCGTAGCCGCTGGAGAGCCCCTTGCCCAGGCAGAGGACGTCAGGCGTCACGCTAAAGGTCTCGGCGGCAAAGAGGCGGCCGGTGCGCCCCATGCCGGTGATCATCTCGTCAAAGATGAGCAGGACGCCGAACGCGTCGCAGATCTCGCGCAGGCGGGGGAGGTACTCGGGCGGCGGCACCAGGATGCCGCCGGTGTTGCCGATCGGCTCGACGATGACGGCGGCCACCGTCTCAGGCCCCTCGAGGGCGATCACCTGGCGCAGGTACTCGGCGCAAAAGACGTCGCAGCCGGGGTACTCGCGGCCGAAGGGGCAGCGGTAGCAGTGCACCGTGGGGATGTGCAGGTAGCCGGCCGGCAGCGGCTCAAAGGGCACCCGCCGCCGCGGCGTGCCCGAGGCGGCCATGGCCCCCAGCGTGGCGCCGTGGTAGGCATAGTAGCGGGAGATGACCTTGTACCGCGTGGGCGCGCCGGCCTGCTTCCAGTACTGCCGGCAGAGCTTGACGGCCGTCTCGGTGGCCTCCGAGCCGGAGGTCAGTAGCTTGACATAGTTCAGGTCGCCGGGGGCCAGCGCCGCCAGGCGGGCTGAGAGGCGCACGGCCTGGGCGTTGGTGCCGTGGAGCGGCGGGGCGAAGGAGAGCCGCTCGAGCTGGGCCGTCATGGCGTCGATGACGCGGCGGTTGCGGTGCCCGACGGCGGCGACGAACACGCCGGAGAGGCCGTCCCAGTAGTGGCGGCCGTCGACGTCCCACAGGTGCACGCCCTCGGCGCGGTCAAAGATGAGCGGGCTGCGCAGGAAGGCGGACATCTGCTGCAGGTCGGCGACGGTGTGGCGGAGGAGGTCGGGGTTGCGGAGGTCGCTAGGATCCATGGCAAGGCCCCCCCTGGCTGGTGGTGGCGGCGGATGGGGGGATGGTAGGCGGGAGGGCAGGGGGCTGTCAAGGGGAATCGATTCCAGGCCCAGGCCTGCGAGCGTCCGTGGTCCCCGCACATCCCGTATACGGGATGGATAGGACAAGAAGGACAGGCTTGACAGGATTCACCGGATTGGGGACATGACGGGCTCCCTCCCGATAGCACCAGTCCTCAAATCCTGTAAATCCTGTGAATCCT
>JAAZBY010000511.1 GCA_012513595.1 Chloroflexota bacterium | reverse complement strand
CCGGAACCGGAGCCGGAGCCAGCGAGCGGGCCGACCTCCTGGGCTGACCGGCCCATCCGCCGCAAGCAGATCCCCCGATGAACCGCACCCGCGTCGCCGTTGTCCCCGCACGCGTGGGGATGGACCGCGGACCCCTGGCAAGAGTCGATGTTGAACTATGTCCGAGACGGATCGGTATGGCTGGCTGCTCCGCTACGTGTACGTGGGCGGCACGTTCGTGCGCGCCGCACTGGTGCGGAACGGCTATGCGCTGGCCGCAACCTTCTCCCCGGATGTCGCACACGCCGCGTACTTTGCGACCCTACAGGCCGAGGGGGCCGGCCTCTGGTCGGGCTGTCCGACGCCTACGCCTCAGCCCACCGCAGCCCCGAGCGCCTGCTTGTGCTCGGGAGATCTCTACAACTGCAGTGACTTCGACGCCGATTGAGGCGCAAGCCTGCTTCGACCACTGCTTGGCCCAGGTCGGCACTGATTTGCACCGATTGGATAGTGACGGGGAGGGTATGGCCTGTGAGGGGCTTCCGTGACGGCAGGCTTCCGGTGACGCTAAGGAGCATCCGAGACTACCGTCCCCTGATGATAGTCGCGGGGAGGTTCGAGTCGAAGCAGGACGGACGGCTCTCCCGTGACCGGTGGCCTGAGGGCAGGAATCCGAGTGGGTCACAACAAGCTTCCATCACCTGTGGTAGCGTTCTGGGCCCCGCGTGACACGTCGCTGTTGCTCAGATGCCAGCCCGCGTTAGGCGAAAGGCCCGCGAAACTTCGGCGGATGGCCTGGTCGAGTTCATCCAGCGAGTGGCATGAGCGGCAGGCGGCGATCCGCTCCTGCGAGATTCGGCGGTCAGATGCGCAGCGACCGTTCTGGCCCCTACCTAGATGTCTCTCCGCTGTGGCCGCCTCTACGCTCCGCCCTGCGCAACTCGCTAGTACGCGGTAACCCCACAGCCCGCTCCAGCACATCGACGATCGACAACAGCGCCTCGCGCACCGTCAGAACGGATTCCCTGGACAGCGCGACGTTGTGAGGCATTGCGGCAGCACCGCCATCCTTCGTGCGATCTGCACCCACCAGTACTCGCTCCTTCCACCGAACTCTCGCCAGACCTGCGTCCCTCGTGCCCTGGGCAAGCTGGCTAGTTCGGCACGCTCGTCGTCGGCGCGCGCGGCTACCGCGCCGCCTGGTTCCCGTAATAGGCCTTGGCCCCTTCCCCCAGGAGGTCCTTCAGGCTGGCCTCGCGCAGCATGTCCCCGTAGATGGGGTCGGCGTACCCCTTGGAGAGGTTCTCGAACCGGAACGCCCTCGCCTGGTAGGCCGCGTAGCGGCTGGGTCCCATGAGTGCCTGCTGCTGGGCCGGCGGCAGGGATGCGAACCAGTCCTCCCCGGTCTCTATCTGGCTCCGCAGGCCCGGGAGCACCAGGGAGGAGGGCAGGCCGATGTCCGCGGGCCGCTTCGGCAGGGGCAGCATCGTGCAGCGCCCGGCGTGGTGGTCCCGAAGCACCTCGTGGAGGGGGTGCACCCTGCCGTGTTGGGCGATGCACGACAGGCAGGTGCGCCCGTCCAGTGTCGCCTGCCACACCCAGCCGTCCAGGAGGTCCGCGTTCGCCACAAAGGCGGCCCGATTCGCTTCCCGGTAGGCCCAGATCTGCGCGGTGCGGGTGGCAGTCAGGCTCCAGGTGAGCCCCTTGCCCAGGTCCTGGCGCAAGCGGGCGAGCAGCTCTT
>JAAZBY010000004.1 GCA_012513595.1 Chloroflexota bacterium | reverse complement strand
CCTACTGCCACGCGCTGGAGGTCTACCGGGAGCACATGTGGTACTAGGCCGCGCGGCTAGCGCTCGACGAAGACCGGCGAGATCCAGGCGCACTGCCCGTTGACCTGGCGCACCTCGGCGTGGTAGACGTCGGTGCCGGGGCCGGGGGGCGGGGCGTCGCGCCAGGTGCCGCGGAAGGTGTATTCCTGCTCAGGCACGGCCCGGTGGATGAGGAACGCCTCAGAGGAGTGGTCCTGCAGGTGGACCCCGCGGCCGCCGGCCAGGAGCTCCGCCACGGTCAGGGTGGCCGTCTTGCCGTTCAGGGAGACGGTCAGCGCCGTCGAGGGGCCGCCGGCGATCTCGAGGATCAGCGCGCAGGTGGCCGGGTGGAGGGTGGAGGGGTTGGCGAAGGTGACAGAGCGCCAGGCCACCTCGCCCGGCGTGCTGGCCAGCAGGTGGTTATCCAGCGCGTTGATGTGCGGGTCGTCGGCGCGCTCGCGGCTGGGTGCCAGGACGCTCTGCCCGCGGAAGCAGGTCTCGACGGAGGCGATCTCCCCACCGGCCAGGCGGGCGTGGCCCTGCCAGAGGAAGGCGGCCGGGGAGTTGCCCCAGCCCATCTCGATGCGGACCTTGACCCGCCCTGGGCGGGCGGCGCCCCCCAACGATTCGCCGGGCACCACGCGCCAGGGGCGGGCGTTCTTGTAGGCGATGACCTTGTCCAGCGCAGCGCAGGCGGCCACCTCCAGCGTGACGGTGCGCCTGCCGCCGCCGGAGCGCACGACGGAGCCCATGGGGCTGCCGTTCACGGCGAAGCGGCAGGCGATCTTGTCTCCGGTGACGGCGTAGGTGCGCCGGGAAAGGAGCGCCTCCCACACCGCCTCACGGGTGAGCGCCGCGGCCCATACGGCGGCGCGGCCATCCCCGTAGGAACCGGGGTAGCCGGCGTGGTGATCGGTGGAGGCCAGGAAGCCGAAGCGGTGGCCGCACTCCAGCCCGCGGAGCACGGTATTGCGCGAATCGCGCGGGCCCATGGAGTGCAGGTAGGGGTGAGGGCCCTCGTCGGCCATGCCGGAGCCATGCTTGGAGTACACCTCCACCAGGGGGCTCCGCGCGGGGTCATGGTCTGCCCAGGAAATGCCGCGGTACCCGGGGACATAGGCGACGTGGTGGGGCACGGCGATGGCCGGCCGCGGCGCCAGGGCGGCCAGGATAGCGGCCGGAGACTCGCCGTGGGCCAGGGGCAGGTCGTCGGCGGGGGGGAGGACATGGTGGTCGCCATAGCGGCGGGAGTGCATCTCGTACGACTGGAAGGTGACAAAGCGCCCCGGATCGTTGGCCGCGGCGATCTCGGCGCGGACGGCCTCCCACCCGGCGGCCAGGCGGGCAAAGCCGCGCTCGTGGAACTCCACGAGGTAGTCGGTGGCCGGGGTCCGCGCGGGGATATCGGGCCACAGGGCGTGCCCGGTGACGGCGCAAAAGTCGAGCTGCTCACGCGCGGCGGACAGGGCGTTGGCCAGGCTGCCGTAGCCGTAGCTGATGCCGCAGTGGTTGTGCAGGTCTCCCCAGTAGAGGTGCATGGCCCGTGCCCCTTTCTGTGTTCTTGGCAGGGCAGAGTGTAGCCGCTTGGCGGGGGGGCTGCCACCGGAGGGGCGAGGGAGGGAGTAGTGACCGAACGCGACTGGAGCCGCCTGGGCCTGGCCCGCGACCTCTGCGCGGGGATGGCGCGGCGGCACGGCGCGGCGCTCCTCCTCGGCGGGGTGTACGGCTCGGTGGCCCGCGGCGAGGAAACGGCCTGGTCCGACGTGGAGCTACTCTTTGTGACGCGGGACGGGCAGGGCTTCCCGGGCAGGCACCTCTTGTACCGCGGGGTCGCCGTCGGCTATGAGGTGCTCGAGGAAGGGGCACTGCGCGCCCAGCTGGCGCACCCCTCGGCCGACTGGCCCTTCCGCATGGGGGTGCTGAGCGGGCTGACCGTGCTGCACGGGAGCGAGGCGCTGCGGGACGAGTACCTGGCGCTGGGCAGGAGCGCCCCGCCGGAGGCGTTCCGCGCCGCCCTGGCCCGAGCGGCGCCTGGGCTAGTGGTCGAATCGTACGGGAGGATGCACTCCTGCCTGGAACGGGGCTATACCGACGCCCTGCACGTCTCGGCCATCGAGGTCCTGCTGGAGATGGGCACGGCGCTCTGCCTGCTGAACGGCCGCTGGGTCACGCGCGACTACCTTGCTGGGCTGAACGAGGCGGCGACGTTTCCGCTGCTGCCTGACGGGTACGCCCGGCTGGCCGCCGAGCTGTGGCGGGAGAGGGACGCGGCGCGCTCCGTGGCCCTGGCCGATGCCCTGGTGGCCGGGTACTGGCGCCTTCTGAGGCAGGAGGGCGTCCCGGTGCGCAACGCGCAGACGCTGGACGAACTCCTCGCCTGATGCCATCATGGGCCGGGCAAGCCGGGCGGGCGCAGCGCGCGCCGCCCTGTGACGAGAGGACCTGGTGGAACGATGACGGAGACACCCCGGCGCCCGGTGCGCGTCGGACTGATCAAGTCGGTACCGGTCAAGTGGGACCTGGCCGCCAACTGGAGGACCTTTGAGGAACTGCTGGCCCGCGCCGCCGGGCGGGGCGCGCAGATCGTCTGCACGCCCGAATGCTACCTGGACGGCTATGTGGCGCCCGATGAGAGCGGCTGGCCCGAGCCGGGCTTTCGCCAGGTGGCCCAGGCGCTGGACGGCGAGTACATCACCGCGGCCCGCCGCCTGGCGGAGCGGCACGGCGTCTACCTCGTCTTTGGCTTTACCGAGCGGGCCGCGGCCGGCTGCTACAACTCGGCTGCGCTGATCGGCCCCGGCGGGGACCTCTTGGGTTGCTACCACAAGACACACCTTCTGGACCACGACACGCGCTACCTCCCCGGCCAGGACCTGCCCGTGTGGCAGACGCCGCTGGGCTGCCTGGGGATCATGATCTGCGCCGACCGGCGCTGGCCCGAGACGGCGCGCACCCTGCGCCTGCGCGGGGCCGAGCTGATCCTGAACCCCACCTACGGGATGTGGCACCTCGACAACGAGTGGTGGATGCGCACCCGCTCTTACGAGAACGAGTGCTTTATCTGCTTTGCGCACCCGAACGTGTCCTTGGTGACGAGCCCCAAGGGGGAACTGGCCGCCAAGCTGCAGTCCAACCTGCCCGACGTCCTCGTGCACGACGTGGACCTGGGCGAATGCCTGAACCGCATGCTGCCCCATCGACGTCCCGATATCTATGCCCTCTGAGCGGCGGCGGCCCGGTTTGAGCCGCAGGGGCATCGGGTGTAGATTGGGGCGCGGTGGCGGGCCGGCCGCGGAGCGGGGAGGGGCAGGTTGCCCATGCACATACTGATCGCCACGCGGAACCCGAGCAAGGTCGCGCTGTTTACGCCGCTCCTGGCAGAGTACGGCTTTGAGGTCGGGAGCCTGGTCGGCCTCCCTGAGGCCGAGCGCGAGGCGGAGACGGGCACCACTCCGGCGGAGAACGCCCTGGCCAAGGCCAGGCAGTGGCACTCTGCCGAGCACCCCTGGACGTTCGGGGACGACTCGGGCCTGGAGGTCGACGCCCTGGGCGGGGAGCCGGGCGTACAGGTGCGCCGCTGGGGCGGGCGGTTCACCGATTCCGTGCCCGACGAGGTCTGGCTGGAGTACCTGCTTGAGCGGCTGCGCGGCGTTCCGCCAGAGCGGCGCACGGCGCGCTGGGTGGCGGCCTGGGCCTGCGTGGCGCCCGACGGCTCCGAGCACGTGCACACCTCGGCGTGGCCGTTTCGCATTGCCGAACGGCCGCTGCGGCCGATGCTGCCCGGTTGGCCAATGTCGGCGGTGCGCATCGGCACCGGGGAGGATATGCCCGCGCGCCAGAGAGACATCCGCGGCGAGCTGCGTGCCTGGGGCGTGTTCGACGGCCTGGTGGAGAGGTTTGCCGCCCGCTGAGGCGGGCTAACGATTCGCATGCATGGCGATGGGGAGGCGGATTCATGGAACCGATCAAGTTTGGCGTCGTTGGGCTGGGTGGCCGGGGCGTGTACCTGGCGGCCGCGTTTGACAAGGACCCGCGGGCGCGCGTGGTGGCCTTGTGTGACCAGAATCCGGACCGGCTCGAGGCGGCCCGGCGCGCCCTCGGTGGCGACGGGCGGGCCTGCTATCTGTCGCTCGCCGAGATGCTGGCGGACCCACAGGTGGAGGCGGTGGTGGTGGCCACCCACGATGCGGCCCACGGCTCGAACGGCGTCGATGTGCTGCGCGCCCGCAAGCACCTCTTCCTGGAAAAGCCGATGGCCCAGACCATCGCAGAGTGCGACGCGATGATCGAGGCCTGGAAGGACTCTGGCGTGGTCTTTATGGTCGGGTTGGAGCTGCGCTACTGCACTCTCTGTGAGGCGATGCGCGAGGTGCTTGACGAGGGGACCATTGGGGACGTCAAGCTGGCCTACGCCGTCGACAACGTCTCGGTGGGCGGCGACTATTACTTCCACGGGAACAAGCGCCGGCAGGACTTTGTGAAGAGCCTGGTTCTGGAAAAGGGCACCCACACCCTGGACCTGATGAACTGGTTCATCGGCGCCAACCCGCAGCGCGTCTACGCCGAGGGCGCCCTGGACGTGTTCGGCGGCGAGGCCCCCAACGACAAGCGTTGCCGCGACTGCGACGAGAAGGACACCTGCCCCTACTATGTGGCCTCCGAGTTCACCATGGACTATGGCCAGGTGCTGCGAGACAAGGAGGACCTCTGCGTCTACGCGCAAGAGTGCGACACGCACGATAACAGCGTCGTCACCGTCTGGTACGACAGCGGCGCCAAGATGAGCTACCTCGAGTGCCACTTTACACCCGACTATAGCCGCGAGTTCACGCTGATCGGCACCAAGGGCCGCATGTACGGGTTCTACAACAACGAGCAGGACTTTCGCATCGAGCTGACCTATCGGCACTCGACGCGCAAGGACGTGCTCCATCCGGAGAAGCGGCCGGGCGGCCACGGCGGGGGTGACCCGCGCATCCAGGACGAGTTCCTGCGGCTGGTGCAGGCCGGCGAGGCCGCCTGCCCGGGCGTGTTGGGGGCGCGGAACAGCGCCGCCATCGCCATCGCCTCCCACGAGGCGGTCCAGCGCTGCCAGCCGGTGGCCATTCCACCCGCGCCGCTGGCGGGGATGCCGTTCTGACGCCTGCCGGCTATCTCGCTGGTTGCGCGGCGTAGGGGGTTTGTGCACAATCAGGCCAGGCCTGGGCGTGCTGTGAGGTATGGGCTCGCAGCTTCAAGAGACGAAAGGGGAGACAGCCAAGATGGCCATCAAAGTGGATGAGCGCTGCTTGTATAGCAAGGGCCACGAGTGGGTTCGCGTCGAGGGCGAAATCGCGACCTGTGGGATCAGCGACTTTGCCCAGCAGGAGCTCAGCGACGTGGTGTACGTAGAGCTGCCCGAAGAGGGCGATAGCTTTACCCAGGGCGAGGTCTTTGGCGTGGTCGAGTCGGTCAAGGCCGCCTCGGACTGCTATATGCCCATCGCCGGCGAGATCACCGCCATCAACGAGGATCTGAACGACAGCCCCGAGCTCGTCAACCAGGATCCCTACGGGGATGGCTGGTTCATCCAGTTCGCCATCGAGGACGAGGACGAGCTCACGAGCCTGATGAACCCGTCCGCCTATCTCGAGTTCCTGGACAAACTGGCCGCAGAGGGAGGGCACTGATGTCGTACGTCCCGCATACGGACGACGAAAAGCGGCAGATGCTCGGCCGGCTGGGGCTCGACGCGGTGGACGAACTGTTCGCCGTAGTGCCCGAGGAGTTCCGCTTCCCGACGCTGGCTTTACCACGGCCGCTCTCCGAGATGGAGGTGCTGGCCGAGCTGCGTGAGCTGGCCAGCCAGAATGCTGACGTGACTAGCAACCCCTGCTTCCTGGGGGCGGGCGCCTACCACCACTACGTCCCGAGCGTGGTGGACGCGATCATCTCCCGGTCGGAGCTGTACACCTCCTACACGCCCTACCAACCGGAGATCAGCCAGGGGACGCTGCAGGCCGTCTTTGAGTACCAGAGCATGATGTGCGCGCTGACGGGGATGGACGTCTCCAACGCGTCGCACTATGACGGGGCCACCGCCCTGGCCGAGGCGGCCATGATGGCCGTCAGCGTCGGGCGTGGCCGGCGGCGCAAGGTCGTCGTCGCGCCGACGGTAAACCCGCAATACGTCGAGACGCTGCGCACCTACACCAAGGGGATGGGGCTGACCATCGTGGCCGACGGCGAACCTCCGACGGACCTCGAGGCCCTCGTGGCCGCCGTCGACGCCGACACGGCCTGCCTGATAGTCCAGAACCCCGACTTTTTCGGGCGGGTGCTGGACCTGACGGGCGTGGCTGACGCCGTGCACGCCCGGGGGGCCCTGCTCGTCGTGGCGTGCAACCCGATCTCGCTGGGCATGCTCAAGACTCCGGGGGCCTGGGGCGCCGACATCGCCCTTGGCGAGGGGCAGCCGCTGGGCAGCGCGCTGTCGTACGGCGGGCCCTACCTGGGGTTCTTTGCCTGCAAGCAAGAGTACGTGCGCCGCATGGCGGGGCGCCTGGTCGGGCAGACGACCGATGTGGACGGCCGGCGCGGCTACGTGCTGACCCTGTCAACCCGCGAGCAGCACATCCGCCGCGAAAAGGCCACCTCCAACATCTGCACCAACCAGGGGCTGAACGCCGTTGCGGCGGCGGTGTACATGGCCGCGATGGGCAAGGCCGGCCTGGCCAAGGTGGCCTCGCTCTGTTACCACAAGGCGCACTATGCGGCGGCCGGCATCGCCGTGCTCGACGACTATGACGTCGACCTGGGCGTACCGTTCTTTAACGAGTTCGTGGTGCGCTGCCCCAAGCCGGTCGTCGAGGTGAACGAGGAGCTGTTCGAGGCGTTCGGCATCATCGGGGGCTACGATCTGGGCGAGGCCTACCCGTCGCTCGAGAACCACATGCTCCTGTGCGT